>CP033464.1:2107500-2407500 GCA_007833815.1 Brevibacillus laterosporus
GGCCACCTGGGCTTGGATTTTGGTACTATTTTTTATCCCTGGTTTGGGCTTTTTGATATACGTTATACTAGGCCGCAATTTAAGTGGTCGCAAACTGTATCGTATAGACCAGAGAGAAAATAACACACTCAATGAAATGGTCAGACGACAAAAACAGAAGATCCAGCAGGATAGACTCGTATATCAAGATCCGTCGGTGGAGACATATCGGGATTTCGTCTATATGAATGCGACCACCAATAAGTCATTACTTTCCCAAGATAATGAAGTAGAGATTTACACGAGTGGGAAAGAAAAGTTTGAAGCGTTATTTGCAAGCTTGGAACAAGCTACGAATCACATCCATTTGCAGTACTACATCTTTCGTCAGGATACACTAGGTTCTAGTTTAGTTGATCTACTAGTGAAAAAAGCAAAACAAGGGGTTCAAGTCCGTGTATTATATGATGATATTGGCTCCCTTGGAATCAAGAAGAAATTTTTTGACGAATTAAAGCAGGCAGGGGGAGAAGTGGCAGTCTTCTTTTCGTCTCCGATACCATACCTTAATTTCCGCTTGAATTATCGTAATCACCGTAAAATCGTCATTGTTGATGGCAAAATTGGTTTTGTTGGTGGTTTTAATGTGGGTAATGAGTATCTTGGCTTGGATCAGGTGCTAGGTGATTGGCGTGACACGCATCTTCGGATAGAGGGGCTGGCAGTATCATCCTTGCAAATCACCTTTTTACTTGACTGGAATTTGGCATCAGGTCAAAACATTCCCTACAAAGAAGAGCATTTTCCTAAATGGAGGGGATCTGGAAATGTTGCCTTGCAAGTGGTTACAAGTGGTCCTACTTCCAGATATCAGCGTATCCAATACAATTATTTAAAAATGATTCATTCAGCTAAAAAGAGTCTATACTTACAAACACCCTATTTTGTTCCAGATGAAAGCTTGTTAAATGATTTAAAGATAGCGGTACTTTCGGGGATTGACGTAAAGATCATGATTCCTAAACGCTCAGACAATCGTCTGGTTCAATGGGCGTCTTCTTCATACATAGGTGAGTTATTAGGGGTAGGAGCACGTTGTTATCTATACGAGAAAGGTTTTTTGCATGCGAAAACGATGATGGTGGATGGAAGCCTTGCAACAGTTGGTACAGCTAATCTAGATATTCGCAGTCTCAAACTAAATTTTGAAGTAAATGCGATTATCTATGACAGTCAAACAGCCATGAAGCTAGAGGAAATCTTTTTACAGGATATTCCTCATTGCACAGAGCTTACGTTAGAAGAGTATAAAAATCGACCGCGTTTACTCCGTTTTCAAGAGTCAATTGCGCGGTTATTATCTCCAATTTTATAGGCTTATTCCAGAGCGTGTTACCTGATTAGAAGGGACACGCTTTTTTATTGATCAAAATTGATAAGGATAATTTATGTAAAAATTTGTTAAAACAGAAAGACAACTTACCATTATATCATGGAACTGGAATTAACATACGCAGATGGCAAACCGAATAAAGTGATAAAAACGAATGGACAGATGGATGTGATAAAAGAGGGTGAGCAGTTGAAGATATCTCGTGATCATGATTCCAATCCGCTTATAGAGGAATACAAAGCAATTCAGTCTGATCAACCTGAGAGCGATTCTTAACTGATAAGATATAGGATAAAACGCAAAATGCTTGGAGACTCTAAGAAGAGCTTCCAAGCATTTTTTTGATGTTTAAAGGTCTATTTTTTTTGGTAAGTTGCTCGTTCTGGCTTATTAGTCACATTTGTAGAAGCAGTCTCCGTCCTTCTTTTTGGAGGCACTCCACCCAACAGATGTACCCAAGAGAAACGGGACAACAGGTAGGTGAACAGGAGAGTGATTAGTACTGTAATCAGATACTGATTTACAATCCCAAGGTTCCCCTTCCATAAGAATTCTAATTTATTAGCAACAGCTAGTGAGGACAAATAGGATAGCAACAAGGGATGCAACAGAAAGATCAAAAAGGATTGTTGCGAAATCCAGTTGAAGACAGGTTGTAGCGGATTTGTTTTCTGATAAAACAAGCGCCCCAAATTATAAAAAAGGAAAAAGCAGATGAAGCAGTACAAAATGATGCTGGGTTTAATAGACAGGGTATAGGTGCGAGACCACATCGTATCTATTACGACCAAACCTAGTGTAAGTATCCAGGCAAGAAGGAGCCAGAATGTTTTACCTTTGAGCCAGTTTTCCCAGCGTTCTCTGGATTGTGCTAAGAACATGCCTGCTATGAAAAAGAAAATCCAGATAGGTAATGGGATGCTGTAGGACCACCATAACCTCGGCAAGATGAATCCTACCATTGCATGTTGTGAGAGATAGACCAGAGATTGAATGCCTACGGTCAAAATAAAGCTGACTAGGAGTATGCTGATAGGTGATCGGTAATACCAAGAGCGCAACCATGGATATAACAAATAAAATTGAAAAACAATCAGCATAAAGTACAAATGGACGTAGCCTTTTCCTTGCCATAATGTTTTGAATAAATAGTCGGTCCACATCAGATAATTTTCATTTTGAAGCAGGCCACTTTGTGTATAACATGCATAGATGATTGTCCACAAGATGTAAGGAATAATCAGCTTTTTTATACGCTTTTTCATAGATGGGCGTTGGTGCAACTGTAGCTGGTGATCCTGATAAAAAAGAAAGAATCCGGATAAAAGCATAAACATAGGAACAGCAAACCGTGATGATTGGTTCCAGATAAAAGCAAAATCGGTTCGAGTGACAAAATGCGATGTCACATGGATGGCAATTACGCCTAACACGCACAAGACTCGAATAAAATCATATTCTCTTAATCGATGCTCCACAATAAGTTCCTCTTTCATAACTGTCATACTTTTCTATTTTACATAAATCATCTATCTAAATTCAATATCTACCTAATGGAAAAGCAAAGATACTTTAAAAAAGGCTGTTACCATCTATTTAAAAAGATGCAAGGGGGTATAACTTTATTATGTGTGATGTTTTTCACAATATTTCTTGGAGATAAAACTTAAAATGACGAAAGATAGAAAGATAAAAATTAGCGTAGCAGAATGGTTGCCAAACCGTTCTTTAGATTAGGAAGACAAGGTAATGATATACGTTAAAAGCTTTATATAGAGACAAATGGGAGGGTGTAAGAATTGAATGCACAAACAAGGCTGACGAAGATGAATGAGTTGGGCTTATACGAAATCCGTTTGGAATCAATCGGGGGGCTAGGGGCGAATCTAGCTGGTAAAATGCTGGCAGAAGCTGGTGTCATTCACTTAGGGTTGAATGGTTCTAACTTTTCTTCCTACGGTTCTGAGAAAAAAGGTTCCCCTGTAAAAGCTTTCGTCCGTTTTGCCAACCCTGAAACCAAATTACGAGCAACTTCCCCCATTGACGAACCACATGTGGTGGGTGTATTTCATGAAGCGATGTTGACGACACAAAACTGTATTTCTGGATTAGGATCAGACGGTATTCTGATCGTTAATACCACCAAAACGCCTGAAGAAATCAAAGAACGAACAGGACTTATCTCTGGAACCATACTATGTGTGGATGCTTTAGGGATTTCTTTGCGTGAAAAAACACGTATTAATACAGCGATGATGGGCGCTCTATGCCGAGTTGTGGATTTTCTTCATCCAGAGGCTGTCAAACGGATGATTCGTGAGACCTTTGAAGCTAAGTACCCTAAGCTAGTCGAGTCTAATCTACGCACATTTGAAGCGGGCTATGCGGAGGGTACCTGCACAACATTTGCACCATCAAATCTACAGGAAAATAAAACATCTGCTCAAAAAAGTGTGGGTACGTTACTCGGCTATCTAACACAGCCGATCGGTGGTGTTATCACAAACCCAGGTAACTCTGTGTTAAAAGATCTAAGCGCCTCTCGTCAAGGCTATCTTCCGCATTTTAACGAAGGAACATGTATTCACTGTGCAGCCTGTGAAATGCACTGCCCTGATTATTGTTTTGTTTGGGAAGAGGGCGAAGATAAACGTGGTCGTGCTCAACAATTTTTACGTGGTATCGACTATCAATATTGTAAGGGCTGTATGAAGTGTGTGGAGGTTTGTCCAACTGGATCGCTAACTCGTGAAAGAGAAGAAGAACAATATGCACGTGAGCATGCCGTTAAACATTCATTTGCAATGGCAAGAGCGTAAGGGAGGAGCTAGGGACATGAGTATAAATACAACAACGTCACCAGAAATAGAAACCAAAGCCTGTGTAGCGGAGACCGTCGATTTCAGGTCTGGCAATGAAATGGCCGCGAAAGCTGCTGCTCAGATCAATTATCATGTAATGGGGTATTTTCCGATCACACCTTCTACAGAAATTGCTGAATATCTAGATGAGATGAAAGCAAATGGAGAACACGATATCGTCTTGATTCCGGCGGACGGGGAGCATGGATCAGCTGGTATCTGTTATGGGGCATCTACAGCAGGTGGACGTGTATTTAATGCTACCTCAGCCAATGGTTTATTATACATGCTGGAGCAGTTGCCTGTTCAATCTGGCACACGCTTCCCTATGGTCTTAAATCTAGTAACCCGATCTGTGTCGGGGCCATTAGATATACGTGGGGATCATTCCGATTTATACTATGCGCTTAATACAGGCTGGCCGATTCTCTTAGCCAAGGACCCACAGGCTGTATATGATATGAATCTATTTGCACTGCGTGTAGCCGAACATCAAGATGTACGTTTGCCAGTGATAGTGGCATCAGATGGCTTTTTCACTTCACACCAGAAGCGTCGCGTGCAGTACTTTACGGATCGAGAGTGCGTTCAGAAATTTGTCGGGGAGAACACTGTCTATGTGGACTCTACCGATGTGAAAAATCCGACTACCATCGGGCCATATATGAATGATCCCGATTATATTAATAACAAATACCAGCAATCACAAGCCATGTATCAGGCAGAGCAAGTGTTCCTTGATGTAGCCAAAGAATTTGAGAAGCTAACGGGACGAAGTTATCCAGTGCTGGATGAATACATGATGGAGGATGCGGAGGTAGCTTTATTTCTACTAAACTCCGCCTCCGATACTGCCCGTGATGTAGTAGATAGCTTACGTAAAAAGGGGATCAGAGCTGGAGTTGTCTCTCCGAACATCATCCGTCCCTTCCCTAAAAAGGCTGTGCAGGAAGCTCTTCGACATGTAAAAGTGGTGCTAGTAGGAGAGCGTGCCGATTCTTACGGAGCACATGGCGGTAATCTTAGTCACGAAATCAAGGCAGCGATGCTGGATGCCAAGGCTGATACCACGATCCTAACACGGATTTTTGGCTTGGGAGGCAAAGACTTTTACGCTGCAGATGCAGAAGCGTTTTTTACACAGTGCTTACAAAAAATGCAGGGAGAAGAGATTGCTTCTTTTGACTACCATGGCATTACGGCTGGCGAAGAGCAAAACCGTCCGACACGTGTGATTGAACCTTTGACAAAAGAGCAAACCTCTGGATTTATTACAGTTACTCAAGATGCAGAGAGTGGTGACTTGAAAGTAAAAGTACCACCGATGCGTATGCTGACGAAAAAAGCGAAACGTATTGCCCCAGGTCACGGTGCTTGCCCTGGTTGTGGAATCTTTTCTGGACTAGAAATGTTCTTTAAAGGAATTGAAGGCGACATCGTGGTTCTCTTCCACACGGGTTGTGCTATGGTTGTGACCACAGGTTATCCGTATTCCGCTCATAAGGTCAATTATATCCATAACCTATTCCAGAATGGTTCAGCTACACTTTCTGGGGTCGTGGAGATGTTCTGGGAGCGTATTCGCCGTGGAGAAGTTGAGGTGGATGAGAGCAATTTGACCTTTATTATGGTTTCTGGTGACGGTGGTATGGACATTGGGATGGGACCTGCTATTGGTACAGCTCTACGCAATCATAAGTTAATCATTCTGGAATATGATAACGAGGGCTATATGAATACAGGATCGCAAATGTCATACTCTACTCCAATGGGGCATATGACATCTACATCCAACCTTGGCGAAGGGCAACATGGAAAGGCTTTTCACCATAAGGACACTGTACAAATCATGGCGGCAACCAACATCTCATATGTCTTTACAGGAACGGAAGCCTTCCACAAGATCTAATTAAAAAGGCGGCAAAAGCCCAATGGTACGCACAGCATGTAGGTACCGTTTACGGTAAGATTTTAATTAGTTGTCCACTAAACTGGAAAGCACCAGAACATGAGGGGAAATCCATCGTGGAAACGGCTGTCAATAGTTGTTTCTTCCCGTTATATGAAGTAGAGAAGGGAATAACCAAGATTACGTTCAATCCAGAAGAGAAAAACAAACGCGTACCAGTGACAGAGTGGCTACAATTATTAGGCAAAACCAGACACTTGTTGCGACCGGAAAATGAGTCCTCTCTCAATCAGTTTGAACAAGAAGTAGAGCGCCGTTGGAATATGTTGAAAGCAAAGCATGAGAATCCTTATTTATAAAAAGTGAGGATCATAGATGTGTTAAGAAAGCCCGTTTCTGGTTGTAATACCAGAGACGGGCTTTCTTATACTTTCAAAAAAACGATTAAGGCACAGGTCTATTACATAATTGGTCATTATTATTGGTGTTGTTAATTAATTAAGAAACGATTGGCTGAAGACGTTTCTTTTAACATCCCAATAGACACTAGGCGTTTGCGCAGGATGATACCTACGTAGGCAGCTAGGATTGCTTTAATAACCCCCCCAGCGATAAATGGAGTTACCCCAGTTGCCATTGCACCAGCCCAGCTGAGGTTTAAAACTAATTTCAGCTGGATTACGCCAAACAGGAAAGTAATAACCATACCAATTAGATTAGCGATCAATGCCATAGTGAAGGTATACTTTGTTTTTTCAAGAAAATAGCCCATTACAAATGCAGTAGCAATAAAGCCAAAGATGAATCCGCCGGTAGGTCCTATCAATACTTGAGGGCCACCTGAAAAGCTTGCAAACACCGGCACGCCAATCGCTCCTAGTATTACATAAAGTACCATGGATACAGTACCATAGCGACTTCCAAGCACAGTTGCCACCAAGCCTACAGCTAAAGTTTGGCCTGTAATCGGCACAATAGGCAACGGAATAGTAATCTGTGCAAACACAGCGGTAATAGCAGTAAAAATAGCAGTTAAAATATAAGTTCTAAGTTTCTCATTGCGATGTTGCATCAAGGCACCTCAATTCTTAAATGTAAACGAATAGTATAGTCGAGTTTACCGAAATTGTATCAAAAGAAGATTTCGTTGTAAATAATGCGATGTGATGCAAGAAAAGTTTGAACGTTTCGGGAAGTCACATCACTATGGTCCTCGCTAGTCATGATATGCAAAAAAATATGGTAAACTGGGGAAGGTAACGAGGTTTCACAAATATGGACAGAATAGCTTTTTTCTAATGATAGGAGTGGGACAATGGCAGACCAAAAACGGTTGTTACTAGATGTAGATACCGGCATTGATGATGCATTAGCTATTTTATATGCGTTGCAATCCAAAGAAGCGCGTGTGGAAGGTATCATTACTGGTGCAGGGCATGTCAGCTTGAATCAAGCAACTCGTAATACCTTGCAGGTAGTAGAAGCAGCACAAGTAGGGTATGAGGTGCCGGTAATAAAAGGAGCCAGCAAGCCATTGATCCGTAAAGAGATGGGATATGGACAAAAAAACGATGCTACTGGACTGGGTAATGCTGTTTTACCTGCACCGATGCAAACAGCTTTGGCAATGTCAGCCAGCGATTTCATTATTTTGAAAGCGCAAGAATGCGAAGATGAGCTGATCATCGTAACGATGGGACGACTCACAAATCTGGCGAATGCAGTTGCAAAAGCCCCTTCTCTTGGCAAAAAAATAAAACAGGTAATTATTGCAGGTGGTGCAATTCGTGGAGCTGGAAATGTAACTGCTGCTGCCGAATTCAATTTCTGGGGAGATCCAGAAGCTGCTTTATTTGTATTGGGAGCAGGATTGCCAATTACGTTAGTTAGCTTAGATATAACACAGCCAACCATGTTTACGTCCAGTCATCTAGCTGAATTACTGCATAAGAAAGCAGAACGGACAGAAAGCATGCTTTCTTTTATAGAAGAGATGGCTCGTTTCCAACTTGGGGCAGGGGGAGATGCTGGGCAGGACAAGCTTGCATTCTCTATGCAAGGTCCATTAGCTGTCGGGGTGGCCCTGGATAGTACATTGATTCGTACCAAAGAGATTTTGGTTCAAGTGGAATGTAAGGGAGAAGTGTCACGTGGAGCGCTTATCGCTGATCTACGACAAACAGCAAGCATCGGGCAAAAAGTGTTGGCGGGTGTAGAGGTTGATAGCGAGCGTTTTGTACAACATTGGATTACTACCTTAACGATGGATGCGAGCGGAGGAATTAACAGATGAAATACGTTATTTTAGATGTTGATACGGGAATTGATGATGCTCTTGCGATTGCTTATGCGATACAATCTCCTACGTTACATGTGTTGGGGATAACGACTAGCTTTGGCAATCATATTGTTGATATTACGACTGAGAATACATTAAAAGTGCTAGAGATTTTAGGGGCAAGTGATATCCCTGTGGCAAAAGGAGCAGGAAAGCCGTTGCTACGTTCCCCTTTAAAAGCGAATGCTACCCATATTCATGGGGAAGATGGCATTGGTAATACCCATTTGCCCAAACCAAAAGCAAAGGCAATCGAAATGCATGCCGCCGATTTTATCATTGAACAAATTCGCAAATATCCGAATCAAGTGACCCTCATTACCGTTGCCAGCCAAACCAACTTGGCATTAGCTATTATGAAAGATCCTGAGATTGTTTCACTGGCCGAGCGAGTTGTCATTATGGGCGGCGCAGTAACGGTGCCAGGAAATGTAACTCCTGTAGCGGAAGCCAATATTTATACCGATCCAGAGGCGGCGGAGCTTGTGTTCCAGTCAGGTATACCAATTACCTTAGTAGGACTTGATGTTACCATGCAAACTTTGCTGACCAAGGTGCATACACAGATGTGGCGTGAGTCTGGTACAGCAGTAGGAGAGTTCTTAGCGGCATGTTCTGAATTCTATATGGATGCCTACGCTAAAATTAACCCATACCTTGGCGGATGCGCCTTACACGATCCTCTTGCAGTAGGGGTGGTTATTGACCCATCTTTTGTCAAAACAACGCCAATGTACGTGCAAGTAGATACCGAAGGCTCGGCTTCTATCGGCCGAACCATCGGAGACAGGCGGAATGCTCCGGAGCACGCCCCAAATATGGATGTATGCATGGAAGTAGACGTCCATCGCTTTGTTTCACATTTTTTAAACCAGGTGATTACGCAAAAAATAATATAAGAAGCTACTCCGGTTTCGCTGTAAAAGGAACGAGCCAGTAGGAGCTTCCATCCGCTTTGCGATCCATATAGCCGTATTCGATTAGATAGCGACGCAAAATGGCATAATCGTCATAAACGGTTTTAAGTATTGCATTTACTTCTTTTTCTGTATATAGCTTATTGCGTTCGAAACGGCCAATGATATGATGCAAGATGGCTGCTTTGCGTTTTTCTTTGAGTGGAAATTCCTTAGCCATTCCATCCAATCCATTAGGAAAGTACGTACGTAAGATTTCTTGATACTCTTCTTCTGTCATAGCAAAACGCTCGTCTTGAAAGCGAACAGTGGGCGGAATAGTAAGAAAAGGGCTTGTAGCTTCGCGTTTTTTTCTCTTGGTTGATGTAGTTTGGGATGACTGTTCAGAATCAGAGGAAGTGTGAGTCTTGGAGGAAGACTGACTAGTTTCCCCTAACAATTCCATGATGGCTAGAAATATCTTGGCCTGTTTTTCTTTCTCCCTTAACATAAAGCGATGATTGCGTATAGTAGAATTGCTACGGCCCTCACTGTTTTGCACAATTTGTGCGTCGGTTTGTCCATCATAAAACTGGGCAAGAAGTTGACGCTGAACATCGGTTAAGCCTGTCATTTTTTTGTCCAACGATAGAAGAAAGTGAAACATTGAGGTATGGGTGGCATCGATATGCTGTTTCATGGCCCTTTTCGCTTCATACCAATATTCACCCTGTGGATAAATAATGCCTTCTTCATAGGACTGACCACAAATCAGACATGTATAGCTCTCTTGTTTTTCATTGTATACATAACCGTTCTTGATCTCTTCCATGGAGGCTTTCCAAAATAAGTCGGCTAATATGTCCATAGATAAAAACTCCATTCGTCTGTTTATTTATAGACATATTAATATTTCGTTTGTTTTTAGTCAAGATGAAAGTATGAAAACCCACCGGGACTAGGCGCGCTGTGGGCTAGTAAGCTACCGTTTTGACCCTTTTAAACCAAATTCTCTAACATTCACCTTTACATGGACGTCAATAGGAATCTTACTAAATTCCTCATCCCAATTATCTTTCATCTTTTCCCAAACATCTGGGTGGTGAACGGATAAAGCTTTGTTGAATTCCAAAACATCTATTTTCCATTTTTTTTGGAGCTTGTTGAGACTTTTTCTGGTCAATTCCTTTATTTTTTTCTCAAATGCTTTTTCTGTCTTCACAAGATAGCTGTCATCAAAGCCATTTTCCTCTGGAGACCAGTCTTCGCCAATTCGTCCATTTAACTTAATATGTACGGAAAAAGAGACTTGTCCATTTTGAACTTTAGGAGTTATTTTACTTGAAATAGTACGAATCTCATATATGAGTAGGCTATTTGTTGGTGGTAAGACGGTTTTAATAAGACCTGCGTGCTTTTCCCACTTTGATTTACCACTACCCAGGAGGAGATTGGCTCCACTTACCTCCTCTTCGTTTAACCACCCAATCATTTTCCCCGTATCACCTTTAATGAGAGAAGCTCCAGCTATTTTTATTGTCTTTGTGGATACTTCCACTCGAGGAATCATAAAACTTTTTCTTGTAGTCATGTGCTCTGAAATAAACCCAAGTGAAGTCGGGGTAGCAATAGCTAAATTTTTTCTAACATTATCCAGGATGCTAAGTATTTCGATAGCAGGAAGTGTTTCGTTAAGAGGTTTTTTATTTAATACATCAAGAGCGCGACCTTTGGCTACAACAACTAGTACGGTTCTACGCAGTTCGGTGTCACGTAAAAAGTACTCCAGCGTTTTTTCGATGCTTAATTTTCTTGCAAAGTCTTCTCCAATCACCATCGTTTTGACATGCAAAAAGAAGGGCGGTTTGGAGCTTTTAGTAGAAAAATTACGGATTATTTCAAAGAACGAGGTACCTTCGCCTGAAATATTGAAGTAGGCTTGCTTCTGTGTGCCGGTTACTTTAGCTGTACCGGTAAGGACTTTGGGTACAACATTTTGATGAGTTAAGAGAATGGGGATTTTCTGTTGAGTACTTTGGTTTGCATTGGATTCATCCCCTTGATGTGCTGATTCAGAGTCAGCATCAGATGAGCTAGCTTCTTCTGAGTCGGCATTCGTTTCCGAGTCTGAATCGTTTTCCTTTAGAGGAGTGTCAACTCCTACGCCAATTACCATGGCTAGATCTTCTATTTCCTGACGGTCCCAACACCCCGATATCAAGAGTGTCAAAGAGAGAGTGAGCACGCATGCCAACCAATTATGTTTGTTTGTTTTGTTGGGCATTGGCAGATTTCCTCCATTTTGAAAAAAGTAGCAATAAAATCGGGATGATACCGGATGCTAATACTGAAACGTAGCCAAGATGTGTACCCAAAGAAAATGCTTGATCTAAATTCTTGGGTAGCATGGCGAAAGCGTACAAAAGGGGAGTCAACAGGACTTGCAACAAACGTAGGCGTATAGGTACAAGTAGACTTAATCCTAGACTTACCAAATAAAAGCAGAATACAAATGTAGTAAAAATACTAAGAACCCAGATGACCATAAAAAACAATTCATAGTGTTCAAAGAAGGCACCAGGAAATTCGATCTGTTTCACAAACTCCATCGTTGGCCATGTAAGGGTTTTTACCTCATGGGCTGTTAGGGTTCCGACAATCATCAGAGTGATTGTAGTATAGATCAGGGTAGCGAATCCAAGACCAATGACAACGCTTTTAGTAGCACCTGCTGGCGACTTCATCATGTAGGTCAGAAACATAATAATCTCTAAGCCCATATAAGAAGGCGTAGTGGCAGACAAGCCATGAAGCACTGGTGTCCAGCCATGATGTAGAACTGGTAACAAATTATCGATATGGAAACTCTGATAGTTAAGAATGGCAATTGAAAATAAGATAAGTATCGTAGCAGGAAAATAGAGGAGAAACAGACGTACAATAGGCTGCGGACCGCCGATCACCAAGTATAATCCTGCCAGTAAGAAAGAAATGATCGTTACATGAATAGGCGTTTGATCCAACAAGAAATGGCGAATTACCTCAGATTGCACCCGCGCTTCATAGACACACAGAAAAAAGAAATAGAGAGAATAGAATAGGGTAAGCAGGGCGCCCCCCCATTTCCCTAATAGGATCCCCGTTATTTGATAAAAGTGATACGAGGGGTAGTGTTGGCTTAATTTGGCGCAAAAATAACCAGCTAACATTGCTAACAGACCGCCAACCAGCGCATCAATCCAGACATCCGGTGTCCCTACTGCATCGACAGCGACACGAGGTAGAGTCAGAATGGATACTCCAATTACCATAGATGCAATTACAGCGGTCACATCAAGACTGGAAAACTTAGGCTGGAAATTAAGTGACATGATCTCGTACCTCCTTCTTTTCTTATGCTAGGAATGTATTAAGGCTTCTTCTTTATTCTTTTTGAATCAAGTGGATGTAGAATCTGTGGACGTTTCGTTAACGACTTTTGAGGTAAGCGTAAAATAAAATCTTTCCAATCATGGAGGTTTAGTGGTGCTATAGGTGCAAGATAATCTACGCCGAAACTCTTTAGCTTCACCAAATGACTAGTAAGTATAATAAAGAACAAAATGACCCCATACAGTCCCAAAAAGGCAGCAGATAACATCATACCAAAACGTAAAATACGAATTACGATGCCTGCTTCGTATTGGGGAATAGTAAACGAAGCGATGGCAGTGAGAGCTACTACTACGACCATGATGGGACTAACAATTCCGGCTTCTACCGCAGATTGACCGATAACCAATCCGCCAACAATGCCGATCGTTTGACCCAGAGGTTTAGGTAGGCGCAATCCAGCTTCACGTAAAATTTCAATTGTAATCTCCATGATTAACGCTTCAATGATGGTAGGAAAAGGTACACCTTCCCGTGTCCCAGCGATCGTAAAAGCGAGCCGCATTGGAATAAGTCCCTGATGATAGGAGACTAGCGACACATAGAGGGAAGGTAGGAACAGCGAGATTAGTATGCAAATAAAACGTAAAAATCGAAGGAGCGACCCAATATACCAAAGCTGGTAGTAGTCATCTGGAGACTGCAACAACATAGGGTAGGTTACGGGAGCAATTAAAGCAAATGGTGAACCGTCAACTAAAATCCCAATTCGTCCTTCTAGTAAAGCAGCTTCCACGCGATCAGGTCGTTCCGTACTTTGGATGAGTGGAAAAGGTGACCAGGGATCATCTTCAATCAAATCTTCCAAATAGCTGGATTCCTGTAGATCATCTATCTCGACGCTTTTCACTCGACGTAATACTTCATCCACTAAGGCAGGGTTTGCAATATCTTCTATGTACGAGACAACAACAAGTTTGGGAGCATGCTCCCCAACTTGTTGAGAGAGAAATGTTAAATTGCGATTTCGGATGCGATGGCGCAATAAGGCAACGTTGTCAGCAATCGTTTCCACAAAGCCAATCCGGGGTCCTCGAATGACTGATTCGGTAACCGGTTCGTCCATTGTGCGAGAAGGAAAAGAAGCGGTATCCAGTAGAAAGGCACAAGCATACGAATCAATTAATAGTGCTGTATAACCAAATAGGATGTCATCTATGCAATCTGATGGTCTCTCAAATGTCTTTACTGTGCGACAAACAGCTAGTGTACTAACTAACTGCTCAATGGATGGAGCTGTGGCTGCCTCCTCGTTTGTCTGTGCAGATTGGTCTTTAGCCGTTTGATGATTTGAGGTAAATGGAGATAAAAACTCTTTCGATAGTGCTTGGTCTATAATTCCTTCTACATAGACTATTGCTGCTTTTTTTTGTAATTGATTTAGATAGATTTCACGTGTAGTGATATCATAGCTTTGTCCTAAAACAGTATGCAGTTGAGTAAGAGCTACCGATAACTCGGATGAAAAGAGAGAGCCCTTTTCTTGTGCAGACAGATGGCTTTGTCGCTTCCATTTTGCGCGTTGAAAAAAAGTAGACATAGTTAGCCCCTTGTAATTCAGTAATAAACGAGAAGAGAAATCAGGTACATTGTTTACCTGTAGATATAGGAAGTATTTGTATTTTGTTGGCAAAACATGCAAATCATCATTCTGAAACGATAGAGCGATATAACAAAAACATTCCATACACTCCTAGGTAGGCGCCACTCATCAGAAAACCTGGATGTAGCAAAAAATGATACTTCACTTGCAACAGCACTAGGAGCAACGGGCTGAGTAAAACAGTTAAAAATAACAGAAACCTCATTTTTCCACCTCAAGTTTTTTACTAGTATGTGACGTTTTTCTTGTTATGCAGCAAAAAAAGGGTGTTTCCGCTGTCCTCCTATGTTCAGGAGTTACAGGGCTACACCCTTTTTAGATGTGGTTCCTATGTGTTTTGATTTATCAATTTATATCTGTGACTTACAATTTTTCAATGAAGGTTGCAAACTCATCTAGCATTTTATTAGCAGCTTTGATACCACCAGACGTGTTCCAAATAATCTCGTTTACTTGGAGGGCGGTATTTTTCTTGGCCACATTGAGATTTTTGAAGAGTGGGTCATTCATCCACTCTTGTTGGTTCTTTGTTCCGCCTTTTTTCTCATCATAGTCTGCGTTAAAGAAGAACATGATGTCGCCATCTAAATCATTAATACGTTCTTTTGTAACGACTTCCATAAAGGCGTCTTTATCTTGTGATGCAGGACGAGCAACACCTAAATCTTTAAGCATTACGCCAGCGAACGTGTCTTTTTGGTAAATACGCACAGCGTTTGGCAAGAAACGAACGATGGATACTTTACCTTTTGCTTTATCGCCGAGTTTGGTTTTAAGCTCTTCCACATGCTTGTCGTAAGCAGCCATGGCTTTTTTGCCTTCTTCTTCTTTGTTCAAGGCTTTTGCGTACAAGTTGAAGTTTTCTTTCCATTGACCTGCTAAATCTGTGGAGAATACAGTCGGTGCAATGCTTTTCAACTGGTCGTAGATTTTTTCATGACGTCCTTTATTACCAATGATCAAATCAGGCTTTAAGGAAGCGATTAGCTCAATGTTTGGCTGTGACTCATCACCAAGTTCCGTTACGCCATCCATTTCACTTTTAATATGTGGATACCAACCATCGCCTACACCCGATTTAACAGCACCCGCTGGTTTTACACCAAGTTCCAACAGTGCTTCGGTTCCTTCATTCGTCAAAATAACTACTCGTTGTGGGGTGCCTTTTATCTCTGTCTTCCCCATGGCATGTTCTATGGTGTATGTATCACCTGCTGGTTCTGTTGTAGCATTTGCAGGAGCTGCGTTATTAGTCGCGCCACCGCAACCGGATATAACGAGGGAAAACACCATGCAAAGTAGCATAAAAACAGGAATTTGAAGCCATTTCTTTTGAACCATGAATTGATTCTCCCCTTAATTGTTCTAAATTTGGTGAATTATCAAATGATAACAATAATCATTATCAAACATATTTTATAAATAATAAAAGGTGAATGTCAATAAGTATTTTCAGAACATCTAGTATATTAGTGATTCTTCCCATATCCACGATAGAGCAAATAGAGAAAGAATGGTGCTCCGATGATAGCGGTAAAGACGCCAGCAGGTATATCGAGCGGGGAAAATAACATTCTTCCTGCAAGATCAGCTAGCACCAAAATAATGGAGCCTAATAATGCAGAGGCTGGAATTAATACGCCGTACAGAGAGCTGACTAAGCGTCGAGCAATATGTGGTGCTGTTAGTCCAATAAACGATATACTTCCAGCTAGTCCAACAGCAGCTCCAGCGAGTGCTACACTTATTACAAGTAGTAGAAAGCGGGTAATTTGAACAGGATTGCCCAATCCGGTTGCGATACCATCACCTAACGTCAGTACATTTAGCCTACGAGTGAGCAACCAAGCGAGTGGGAGAAACAAGACGATCCATGGAAAAATAGCTATTACATGTTTCATAGATGTTCCATAAATGGTACCAGTCAACCAACCAAGGATCTGAGAAGCTAGATGAGCTGGACCACTTATTAATAAAAAAGTGGTCAATGCGGACATGGCAGTAGAAATACCGATACCAATCAGTACTAATCGATAAGGGGATACCCCACCCTTCCATGCAAACGTATAGTTTACCAATGCAGTCACAAAGGCTCCTCCAATAGCAAGAAGTGGCAGCCAATGGATGCTAGCTTGTCCATTATTAAATGTCATAAATGCAACAGCGGCAACAGTTCCTCCTCCTGTCACACCTAATAGATCAGGAGAGGCTAATGGGTTGCGGAAGACTCCTTGTGTGATTGCACCGGCTACGCCCAAAGCAGCACCGATCATCATGGCCATTAAGGTTCTTGGCATTCGTAATTCCAAAATGACGATTCTATTGGTTACATCTCCACCCACAAACGTAGCTAGGATGTCAGGAATAGGGATATGAGTTGTGCCCAAGGCAATGCTTATCACCGAGCAGACGATCAATAAGAAGAACAAGACGACTAACACAAGCATGTCCCGAATGGAAAGCTGAGCGGAAAGAGCCGGTTTGTTGCTCCGTATGGTTATATATTTATGCAAAAGAGATGGTTTACTCATAGCTACTCCTTCTAGCAATATAAATAAGGAATGGGACGCCTAATAATGCGGTAGCCACGCCAACTGGTACCTCTTTTGGCATCAACAGGAATCGAGAGGCTGTATCAGCAGCAACCAGTAGAATTGCCCCAGTTATTCCGCTAAAGGGAATCAGCCATTTGTGATCAACCCCAACGATATAGCGGCAGATATGGGGGATAATGAGTCCTACAAAAGCAATCGGACCAGCTAAGGAAACAGAGCCACCAGCTAACAGTATCACCACGAGAATAATGAAAAGTTTAGCGACAGCAGTTTGTAAACCTAAGCCTTTTGCCATATCGTCGCCCATCGCCATTAGATTAAGTGCGTGTGAAAGACACAGAGCGATAATCCAACCGATCACCATATAAGGCAAGACCGTGGTGAGATGTTCCATTTTGCGTCCAGATACGGAGCCTACTAGCCAAAACAATGCTTGATTTAAGGATTCATTGTTTATGAGCATAATGCCTGAAGTGAAAGAGGAAGCAAAGACGGAAGCGGCGGCTCCTGCCAATGTTACTTTGATGGGGAGAAATCCATCCTTGCCCATTGTTCCAATAATCAGCACAAGAACGGCAGTCACACCAGCTCCAACAAAAGCGATCCAGACCATTTGTGTGAGGGTTAAATCCGAATCAAAGAAAAATAAGGTCAGCACGATAAAAAGCACCGCACCGGCATTAATACCGAACAAGGAGGGGGAGGCTAACGGATTTTTTGTTAGATTTTGCATCAAAACACCAGCAATGGCTAAACTTGCGCCAACACTGGCTGCGATAAAAGCTGCAGGTAGTCTAACATCTCTGAGGAGCAGATGTTCTTTTGTACCGTCAAACTGATATAGCATGTCCAATAATAACTGGATAGAAAACATATGATAGCCGAACAAGATGCTCATCAGCATAGAGACTAACAGCAACAAGATACCAGTCAACAATGCCCATACTTTGGCTCGGCGGCTCTGCAATAAACCAGACATGACAGAGACCCCTCTCTAGGAAAATAATGCATATAGATCGCATCTTGATTGTAAAAAATTCGCAATATAATGTCAATGAAAATCGTTATCAATTATATGCGAGGAAACTTTTCCAAATAAAAAAACGCAATATATATCCCTGGCAAGATAACTCCCCAATATGCGCTATTTCTTCTAAATAGATAATATTGGAATTCCAGGTATTACAAGTGCAACTAAGAATTGAAGCATGTGAACGATCAATCATCAACTCTTTCCTTTTTATATTTATCAATAATGATTTTCGCTACTTCTAAACTAATACGTTCATCAATTACTAAGTTTTTAATCATATGAACGAACTCTACTTCGTCTTCCTTGCTATGCAGTTCAATTTTTTTTATTAATCTATCCAACTTAGCCCTAACCGTTGGATAAGAAACATCATATATTGCAGACATATTCTTTAGAGAACCCGAATTTATAATAAATTTCCTTATAAATTCAAGGGACTCCTTATCTAAAGATAAAATCCAGGATGGAATTTCTTCACGATCCATTAACTCACCTCCTTATTTTTAAATTATATTAACTTAATTATAACTAGGAGTAAGTCATTTAGCAGTGTCGAAATTCGAGCGAGCTGCAAGTAATCCTAAAAATAGAATGAAAATTAGCACATTAAGGAAAAGGACACGATGTAACCGATTTTGTAAAAACGGTTTATGAGACGAAGAAGAATAAAGAGAAAAAAGCTACCGAAAAATCTGCGGTAGCTTTCTCCTGTTGTATAGTTAAAAACCAATTTATTTCTGAGCTGCTACATTCTGACCAGCGATGCGGCCGAATACGAAAATGTCAGAGATTGCGTTACCGCCTAGACGGTTTTTACCATGGACAACGCCTGTTACCTCGCCTGCTGCGTATAGACCTGCAATTGTTTTTCCGTTGTTATCCAATACGTGAGTTTCTGGGTCAATAACCAAGCCACCCATGGTATGGTGAACGGAAGGAACAGCTTTCTCAATATACCAAGGTCCTTCTTTCATTTCGATCAATTTTCCACGATGATTGAAATCTACATCTTTACCATTCTTCACGAATCCGTTTACACGGTCAATTGTTTTCTGCAAATCTGTTACCGGAATGTTGAAATGCTTTGCTGCTTCTTCCAGTGTATCAGCTTTAATCAACATGCCTTCTTTTACAAGCATATCGTACTCATCCTTGTGAACGTCTACTGTTTTACCGATATCGCCTACAGCTTGATTCCAAACTTGATACGCATATTTGCCTTCTTGAGCGAGAATGGCTTTGGAAATTACGTCACGACGCTCTAATTCTTCGACAAAGCGTTTTCCACTTTGGTTCACTAGAATAGCTCCATCAAAACGCGTATCCGCTACTAGAGAGATGACCCCTGTTTTGGGATTACAAATCGGGTATGTTTGAATGCTTTCCATGTTAGTGATAGCAGCACCGATTTTTTCACCCATCACGATACCATCACCCGTTGTGCCAGGAGTGTCAGTGGACATGTAGCTTTCATCCAAAATCGGATTGTATTTCTTACGCATTTCTACGTTGGAACCGAATCCACCTGTTGCGATGACGACACCTTTTTTTGCGTTAAAAGTAATTTCTTGACCTGCTGCGGTTTTTGCTTTTACACCAACAACGCGTCCCTCGTCATTTTTTAACAATTCTTCTGCTTTGGTTTCTGTTTTCACAGGAATTTGCATTTGATCTGCTTTTGCTTTTAGCTTCGTTACTACTTCTGCGCCAGTATGACCTTTAGGAATTAGTGCACGAGGAACAGAGTGACCTCCGAATTGGAATAAATGATCTGATAAGAATTCCACTTTTATTTCATCTTTTAACCATTCTGCCGCGTTTGTTGCATTGTCTGTCAATACACGCACCATGGCAGGATTACCAACATTGTCTCCACCTTTTAAGGTATCTTGGTAGTGAGATTCCTTGCTATCTTTTATGCCTTTTGTTTCTTGTACCCAGTTGTTAGCAGCGTTCATTTCTGCGCCAGAGATCAGGGTGTTACCACCGATTGATGGCATTTTTTCCAATAGAACAACGGAGGCCCCAGCTTTTTTAGCCTCCATAGCAGCGGCAAAACCAGCACCACCTGCGCCAATTACGACTACATCGTAATCCTGTACCGCTTCTTCTTTTGCTGTTGCATTTGTATCTATTCCCTTAGCTGTTAACGTCACACCTGTTTTACTCATTGCGTCTTTTACCGCACCGATGTAGCCCTGGCTTGTAAGGGTAGAACCACTGATTGCATCTACTTCAGTGCTATTTTTAGCAAGGATTTGTTCACGCAATTTCTTGTAAACTGGTTCGGATAGTACTTCGTTTTCTTTTTGCTCGAGAATTTTGATGTCTGTAAGCTCTTTGTTTTTAACTGTTACCTCAACCTTGATTGGTCCATGCTTACCGTCAGCTTGACCGACAGCTGTCACAGAATCACTATTAGCTGGAGTAGCCACTTGACCACTACATCCAACCATGGATACTATGATAGCCATACTTAAGAAAAGCACAAAAATCTTAGATAAACCCTTCAAGATGATAACCTCCTTGGATATATGTATAGTAAAGAGAAGGGGGGCATATTTTGATAACTCATTAATCACCTTGATTGTAATAACCATTCATAAAACAACAAGTGAAAAAAATCACAATTTAACAATTCTGACATATTCTTATTTTTTAAGAATGGCCTAAAGCGCTTTCATATCAAGTCTTTTAAGGGATTGTGTTTAATTTGTGAAGCGTAATTAACGATATTTTCAGTTAAGTAATTGTGCCATATCTCTCAAAATTCCAATTATAATTCAATCTGTTACAATGATAAAAGATAAAGAATGCTACAGGGTATAAAGGAGACTTATTCATGAAACGGAAATATGCAGACGTAACGGGATGGACCACCGTAGTAGACAAGCATTTTGTACCGCTGGCTAAACGGGGAGAGTACTTTGACGGGAGCATTACTGGATTAGTACTTACCAAAATGGCAGAACCATACTGGATAACGCTTAACGGACAAGCGATTTGTATAGCAGATGATGATTATGTATGGGTTCAATGTTTTCCAGCGGGTAGACATTATGTGATGACTGCGATGATGGATCAGACAGGTAAAGTAGTCTACTTCTATTTTGATATTGTTCTGCGGCATGGTACGGGGGAAAATGGTGTTCCTTGGTACGATGATTTGTATCTTGATTTAGCGATGATTCCTTCTGGAGCAAGGGAAGTATGGGATGCGGATGAACTGGAGGAGGCGTTACAAAATAGAACTATTGGTGAGTGGGAGCGAGATTTGGCAGTGTTGGAAATGGAGCGTCTACTTCTAGAAGTAACAAATGGCACATGCACCTTACCACAAATGGTACTAACTCATGCTAACGAGTGGCGAAATATTATCCTTCAAATGAAAGAATCCTCCCAATAAAGGAGGATTCTGTTGATTTATTTAGCTGGCGGCTCTACCTGCATTCTAGGCACTTCTGGCTTGCCTATCGGATTGTTGTACAGATAGTCTGGCACTTCTCCAACGACAAGAGAATTGGTTATCGGGATGGAGGTGGTTACGATGGTCTGGTCGGTTGCAAACGGTATAATCACTTGCAAACGCACTTCTACTTGAAGATAGACCGTTATCATTACCATGTTGATACCGGCTTCCGACAGCTTAGGGTCGAGCCAGGTTTTCGCAGAACCAACAGGTATAAAGGTGACGGGTAGCTTAGGCCCCGCATCGGAGAAAAAGGAGCTTCCTGTGGCTAATCCGAGAGGTACACCCGCCTCGATTTTTTCATTTTCAAACTCTTTTAGCCTGTTTTTAATGCGTTGGTTAGCCTCTCCCATGATTTTTGAATAGCCTTGAAAGTTAAAGTTAATAGCACGTATTTTGTTATCTTTATCTTTTTCAATGTCTAGAACTTGAGCCGTATCCATATCGATTTGGGCAATCTTCTTGGTCACCGCGTCTGCGATGGCTTCTTTGGCAATCTGCTCAGATTTTTGCTTGGCGATCACTAATAAAGTGGGTTTCATTTTTTGCTCCACGAAGAAGAGACTCTGGATAAGCATTGCAAGAAAAACAATAAAAGCTATAAAAAAAATTTTCTTTTTTGACTTAGACGCTCGAATGCGTCTTCGTCCCATGCGAATAGCCATCTTGGATCACCTCATCTGTAAACTATATGTTACAAAGAGGGAGAAACATGCTAGCTTGCCTATGGTTCATGCAAAGAACTTCACTTAAAGGACAGGAATATTTCGTTTATAATGAAAAGGAAGTCAGGAAAAGGGAGAGAAGCGCATGTCTTATAAAGTTATCTTTTTTGATATGGATGGCACGCTGCTAAACGAACAGAAACAGATTCCAGAAGATACCCGAGAAGCGTTACGAAGCTTACAGGATAGCGGAATTCATACCGTTATTGCCACTGGGCGTTCCCCCTTTCATGTGAGGGAGATCGCAGAAGATTTAGGAATTGAGACGTTGGTTTGCTTTAATGGTGCCTACGTAGAGCACAAAGGAGAAGTAGTCTACTCTACTCCTATTGATGTCGAAAGTATTGAGAAGCTGTACCAGCTTGTGATGGATCGAAACCATGCACTCGTATATTTAAGTGACGATTCCTTTTATGCGACACATGAGGAAAATGAGATGGTGAACAGCGCTGTTTCTTCTATTTTCTTTGAACCACCAGGCATGAATGCAGAGGTATTCCGCAACAAGCCGATCTACCAATGCTGGCTTCATTGTGCTGAGGGGGAAGAAGAGGTCTACGAGCAAGATGATGCTCTAACAGACGTACGCTTTTTCCGTTGGCATAGCGTGTCCTTAGATGTGATGCCTAAAGACGGCTCCAAGGCGAAAGGTATCGAGGCATTGCTTCAGCACCTAGCGGTAGACAAATCACAAGCGGCAGCATTTGGAGATGGAAAGAATGACATCGAGATGATCGGATATGTAGGGATGGGAATAGCTATGGGAAATGCGCATCCAGAGGTCTTTCCGCATGCGCAATTTGTGACGAAGCATGTGGATGAGGGCGGTATTAGCCATGCTTTGAAGGAATTAAAGATTTTGTTGTAGGGGAAAGCCGACCGTCTGCTTCATTGACGATCGGCTTTTTTTGTTTCTTGCAAGAGGTTCTTGAACGATGTAAGCATTAGCTAGTAAAAATGTTCTATTTATCTGTGATGTAGAACACACCTGCTGGTCTTTTTCTATACTATACTCGGGCAGTAAGTAGATAAAAGGATCAGTAAATCCCTAATATATCAGCTTTTTAAAAACGTAAAAATAGAATAACTCAAATGCTAGTAGGTCATTTTAGAATCAGTTTAAACCTAATTTTGTGCATTATTTCACAAACATATATAGAAATTTTTGGGAGGATTGTCTATATGAAGAAACAACGTCTTGTGCTAATTGGAAACGGTATGGCTGGTGTCAATGTCATTGAACAGATCCTGAAGCAAAACAAAGAAATGTATCACATCACAATCATAGGAAATGAACCTCATCCTAACTACAATCGGATTATGCTATCTTATGTGTTGGAAGGTAGCAAAACTATTGATGACATCGTGTTAAACGACTATAGCTGGTACAAAGAGAACCAGATCGAACTACAGACGGGAACAGCGGTGACTCATATTGATACCGAAGCTAAAATGGTGTATACGGATAATGGATCGGTATATTCTTACGATAAAGCAATTATTGCGACTGGCTCTCAACCATTCGTTTTACCAGTACCTGGTGCAGATAAAAAAGGCGTGGTTGGGTTCCGCGATATTAACGATTGTAATCAGATGCTGGAAGCGGCTAAATCCTGTAAAAAAGCTGTCGTAATTGGTGGCGGTCTGTTGGGATTGGAAGCTGCTAAAGGTTTGGTTCATTTAGGTATGGAAGCAACGGTCGTTCACTTGGGGAATGTGCTGATGGAGCGTCAATTGGATGATGTGGCAGCAACCATGTTAAAAGAAGAGCTAAAGCGTCAGGGTATTCAATTTGCGATGGGCAAACAAACAGCAGAGCTACTTGGGGATGAACGTGTTACAGGGCTACGTTTCACAGACGGAAGCATACTTGACGCCGATTTCGTCGTGATGGCAGTAGGTATCGTACCGAACACAAGCGTGGCTAAAGCAAGTAACATTGAAGTAGCACGTGGTATTGTTGTTAATGACATATTGCAAACGTCAGCACCAGATGTGTATGCGGTTGGGGAATGTAACCAACATCGTGGACTTTGCTATGGTCTGGTAGCTCCGTTATTTGAGCAAGGTGCTATCTTAGCTAAGCATCTATGCGGGATTGAGACCACAGGTTACGAAGGTTCAGTCGTATCTACCAAATTAAAAATTTCTGGCGTAGACGTATTTTCAGCAGGTGAATTTCAGGATCAAGCGGATATGACCATCGTACGTATGCAGGATGACTGGAAGAAAATCTATAAGAAGGTTCTGATTCGTGACAACAAAATCGTAGGAGGTATCCTATTTGGTGATGTCAGTGAATCGGCTCGTTTACAAAAGCTGGTCAACACCCAAACAGAAATGACAGACGAGGTCTACGCTTCCATTATGGGTGGGGGAACATGTTGTGGTGGTGGCAACCAAGTAGCTTTAGTAAGAGAGATGTCTGATGAGGAGATTATTTGTGGATGTAACGGTGTAACCAAAGGGAGTATCGTGACGGCGATAAAGGAGCAAGGATGCTCAACGGTTGATGAAATAAAGGATTGCACAGGTGCAGCACGCTCTTGTGGCGGCTGCAAGCCAATGGTGGAACAAGTGCTTCAGTATGTACTCGGTGATGATTTTGATGCCAATGCGAATAAACAAGGAATCTGTGGATGCACCACATTGAGCCGTGATGAAGTGGTAGCCCAGATGCAAGAAAAAGGTCTAACTACGATTAAAGAAGTGATGCATGTACTAGAATGGAAAAACCCGGAAGGATGTTCCAAATGCCGTCCTGCATTGAACTACTATCTGGGCATGATTCATCCGACAACGTATCAAGATGAAAAAGCCTCCCGTTTTGTTAATGAACGTTTGAACGCTAACATTAATAAAGACGGTACCTATACGGTAGTACCACGTATGTACGGTGGGGTAACGACAGCAGAAGATCTGAAGAAAATCGCTGATGTTGCTGTGAAATACGATGTAAAAATGGTGAAAATGACAGGTGGACAGCGGATTGACTTGGTAGGTGTACAGAAGGAAGACTTGCCAAAAGTCTGGGCAGAGCTTGATATGCCATCTGGTTATGCTTATGCCAAAGCCCTGCGTACCGTAAAAACCTGCGTTGGTTCTCGTTTCTGTCGCTTTGGTACGGTCGATTCTATTGGTATGGGTATTGCTCTTGAGAAAAAATTTGAACGTCTCGATATGCCAGCCAAGTTTAAAATGGCGGTAAATGGTTGTCCACGTAACTGTGCCGAGGCTTGCACGAAAGATATCGGTATTGTAGGTAATGATGGCGGCTGGGAAATCTATGTCGGAGGTAATGGCGGTATCAAAGCCCGTGTAGCAGATCTATTGTGTAAAGTAAAAACAGATGAGGAACTAACCGAGATTTGTGGAGCGATCATCCAGTACTACCGTGAAACAGGAAAGTATTTGGAACGTACTTCTGATTGGGTCGAGCGCATCGGACTTGAAACCATTTCTACAAATGTTGTAGAAAATGTAGTGAATCGTCAAGCACTATTTACCCGCATTGAATTGGCACTAGGTCAAGTAGAAGATCCATGGAAAAAAGTACTGCAAGATCAAGAAACGAGAACAAAACTGTTTGAACCAATTATAGTGGAAAGTCTGTCCTAGTACAGAGAAGCTAAAGCAGACAAAGACATTGTAAAAAGGAGTGAACAGCATGAGCAATTCTACTAAAACAATAACAAAAAGTCCCTATCGGGGAGGATCTTTATCGGAAGGTATCGTCTCGGGATTTGCTTAGAAAGTGGTCAGGTTCAAGAACCAGATACAGGCCAAATAGGAATATGCCAGTTACAAGTGGTAGGAGAAATGGTTAGAATTGATCTGAAACGAGCTTGAAAATTAATGATACAGGTATTGTACCTGTATCATTTTGTTTGTTTGATGACTTGAAACGTGTTATATATCAATGGTTTTTAGTGTTAAAACAGATTTACAATAAAAATGAAACAAATTTGTGAATCATGTCACAAAATAGGTATATATGTGATGTTTTTCACACTCTGACATATAATCTGTCTTGTATGATGAAACTGTAAAGAGTAGCTCACTAGTATCAAGAACAAGCGCTCTTTCAAAAAAGATACTTTTATATCCTATTTGCCAATATAGAATGGCCTTCGTTACAGGCAGAGACACCTCACGTAAAGAGTTGTGCTGCCGAGTTCAGAGCAACGAGCCAATACTTTAGGAGGTATGTAAGATGGCGATTCAAGAAAAAGACCTACAGACTTTGGAACATGCATGGAGAGGTTTTAAGCCAGGTAAATGGACGAAAACGATTGATACTCGCGACTTCATTGAAGAAAACATCACTCCTTACCATGGCGATGATACATTCTTAGCTGGTGCAACTGCTAATACAAAAGCACTGTGGGACATCATCTCTGACCTAACAAAAAAAGAACGCGATAACGGTGGTGTACTTGATGTAGATGTTAACACTCCTTCTACCATTACATCCCATAAACCGGGTTACTTGGATAAAGATAAAGAAACAGTTGTAGGTTTGCAAACAGACGAACCATTCAAACGTTCGCTTCAACCTTTCGGTGGTATCCGCATGATGATTGATGCTTGCAAAGCGTATGGCTTTGAAGTACCGGAATCCATCATTAAAATGTTTACTGATATTCGTAAAACACATAACCAAGGTGTTTTTGATGCTTATACAGAAGATATGAAAAAAGCTCGTCGCGCAGGTATCATCACAGGTCTTCCAGATGCTTATGGTCGTGGTCGTATCATCGGTGACTACCGTCGTGTAGCTCTATACGGTGTTGATCGTCTTATTGCTGAGAAAAAAGGTGACTTGCTTCAATTAGAATTAGATTCTTTGACAGAAGACGTTATTCGTCTGCGTGAAGAAATCTCCGAGCAAATTCGCTCCCTGCAAGAACTAAAATTCATGGCAAAAGAGCATGGATTCGATATCTCTGTACCTGCTACGAACGCACGTGAAGCATTCCAATGGTTGTACTTCGCTTACCTTGCTGCTATTAAAGAGCAAAATGGTGCAGCAATGAGCTTGGGTCGTGTATCTTCTTTCTTGGATGCCTACATTGAGCGTGACCTAGCTGAAGGTACACTAACAGAAGAAGAAGCACAAGAATTCGTTGACCATTTCGTAATGAAATTGCGTATTGTTAAATTCCTGCGCACACCTGATTACAATGAATTATTCTCTGGTGACCCAACTTGGGTAACAGAATCCATCGCTGGTATGTCCACGAGTGGTAAGACTCGGACAACAAAAAACTCTTTCCGTTTCTTGCATACACTATATAACCTAGGACCAGCTCCAGAACCAAACTTGACTGTTCTTTGGTCAAAAGATCTTCCTGAGAACTTCAAAAAGTTCTGCTCGAAAGTATCTATTGAAACAAGTTCTATCCAATACGAGAACGATGACTTGATGCGTCCTTACTTTGGTGATGACTACGGTATCGCTTGCTGCGTATCTGCTATGCGAATCGGTAAACAAATGCAATTCTTTGGGGCACGTGCTAACCTAGCAAAAGCATTGCTTTATACAATCAATGGTGGCGTTGACGAGAAATTGGGCATGCAAGTTGGACCACAATTTGCTCCGATTACTTCCGAAGTACTTGAATTTGATGAAGTAATGGCGAAGTTCGAAAATGTAATGGATTGGCTTGCTAAACTATACATGAACACATTGAACGTCATTCATTTCATGCATGATAAATACTCGTATGAGCGTATTGAAATGGCACTACATGATCGTGAAATTCTACGCACAATGGCTTGCGGTATCGCTGGTCTATCCGTAGTAGCTGACTCCTTGTCCGCGATCAAGTATGCGAAAGTAAAACCAATCCGTAATGAACAAGGTATCGCTGTTGACTTCGAAACAGAAGGCGAATACCCTCAATATGGTAATAACGATGATCGTGTTGACTCTATTGCGATTGATATCATGGAGCGCTTCATGAACAAAATCCGTAAACATAAAGCATACCGTAATGCGTTGCCAACGATGTCTGTACTCACAATCACGTCCAACGTGGTGTATGGTAAAAAGACAGGTACAACTCCAGATGGACGTCAAGCCGGCGAACCATTTGCACCTGGGGCTAACCCAATGCACGGACGTGACAAAAAAGGAGCTTTGGCATCCTTGTCTTCCGTAGCTAAACTTCCTTACGAGCACAGCTTGGATGGTATCTCTAATACATTCTCTATCGTGCCAAAAGCATTGGGTAAAGATCTAGAATCCCGCATAAATAATATGGTTGCAATGATGGACGGATACATGACTCCAGATGGTGGTCATCACCTAAACGTAAACGTATTTGACCGTGAACAATTGGTGGAAGCAATGGAACACCCAGAAGATTACCCACAATTAACAATTCGTGTATCTGGTTATGCGGTTAACTTCATCAAATTGACTCGTGAACAGCAATTGGATGTTATCAACCGTACTTTCCACGGCAAAATTTAAGCATACATGCATCCCGACTGTTTCCGAGGCGGCCAGCTGGCTGCTTCGGGCAACAGCAAGGGAAGGAAAGTTACGGAGAAGGACACACTAACTTAGAACAGCTTTCCTTCTCTTGCTGTTGTGTAGAAAGGATTGATCAACATGAAAGGTCGTATTCACTCCCTTGAAACATTTGGTACAGTAGACGGTCCTGGTATTCGTTTTGTACTATTTTTGCAAGGCTGCGCTCTAAAATGTAAATTCTGTCATAATGCAGATACATGGGATACCACTGGTGGAACAGAAATGACGGTAGATGAGGTCTTGGCTGAAATTGAACCCTACTTAAATTATTATCGTAACTCCGGCGGCGGTCTGACTGTAACAGGTGGCGAGCCAACTTTACAAGCACCATTTGTCACGGAGATATTTAAAGCGGTTAAAGAAAAATGGGGGCTTCATACTACTTTAGATTCTTCTGGGTTCTCTGAAACAGCTAAAGCGGAAAAATTAATGGAAGTGACCGACTTGGTTCTGCTTGATCTTAAGCAAATGGATCGCGAAAAGCACATCTGGCTCACTAGTCAACCAAATGATCGGACGTTAACATTTGCAAAATATTTATCTGACCACGGCAAGAAAATGTGGATTCGTCACGTATTGATTCCAGGCATTACGGATTCGGCTAGTCATTTGCTTAAAATGGGGGAGTTTATCGGTTCTCTACATGGTGTAGAAAAGGTAGAAATTCTTCCCTATCATGAAATGGGTGTATATAAATGGGAAGAGTTAGGCAAAGAGTATCCACTAAAAGGGCAGCGCTCTCCCTCCGATGACGAAGTCGAACGTGCATATGAATGGATTAATAAAGGTAGAACGAAACAGCTTCAAGTAATGAAATAACATCTGTTCATGTAGCGAAACCCTCCACTCTTTGAACTGCCCCCCGTCAAGTAGACAATGGAAAAATAAAAGATCAGACACCAACTATTCACTTAGGTTGGTGTCTTTCTTATGATGCTGAACTTTGAAGGTATTGCCTGTATTCCAAAGGTGTCATACAGTTTAGTCTTTTCTGGTATCGATGGTTATTGTAGTAATTTATGTATTCCATAATTGCTACTTCCAGCTCTTTGTATGTATTGAATTTATTGAGATCATACATTTCGGATTTTATCATTCCCCAAAACGATTCCATCGGGCCATTATCTATGCACCTAGATACCCTCGACATGCTTTGTATCATTCCTGCATCGTCCAGTTTTTTCTTGAATTTTTTGCTCGTATATTGGAACCCTCGGTCACTATGAAAGATAGGTTTAGCATTAGGATATGACTGATGTGCAATATCAAAAGTTCTAAAAACAAGTTCATTGTTGTTGGAATGCCCGATCACAAAAGAAACAATACTTTTATCTGACAAATCCAGGATTGCACTCAAATAAGCCTTGCTTTGAAGGCCATACTTCATTTCCGTCACGTCAGTGAGCCATTTTGTACCGAATCCATCGGATTCGAAATCTCTGTTCAAGACATTTTCCGTCGTAATTTCCGTCGTTGAAGGAATGTAATTCTTTTTCTTTCTGCGGCATACCGATTTTATTTGTAAGATACACATGAGTCTATATATCCGTTTATGGTTAACAGTAAGATTGTGTTGTCGGTTTAGTTTGATTGTCATCTGACGATATCCAAGGATCCCATTTCTTTCTTCATAGGCATCCTTAATCATGGGAAGCAACTCTTTGTTGAATTTCTCGTTATGACTTTCTTTCCTATTTAGCCATTTATAATACGAAGAACGTTGAATTCCCATGTTTTCACAGAGTAGACTTATGGGATATGATTTCCTTTCATGAAGATCACGTATTGCAAGATATACAGGTTCATAACGGACTTGGCTTAGAATCGCCTCCTTTGGATTTCGTCCAGCTTTTTTAATAAATCAATCTCCATTTGCTTTCTTCTGTTCTCAGCTTGAAGCAGCTTATTTTGTGCCCTCAGCTTCTCCACTTCGGACATCTCATCTTCAGACTTTCGCTTCCCACGTTTATCCTGAAGTGCATCTACACCAGATGTAACGTATTTATTTGTCCAAGAATAAACTTGCTGATAGGATACCTGAAATTTCTGTGCGGTTTGGGCTTCTATACAGAATCTTACGATTTCAATTCTTTCCTTGTAAGTAGTTGCTCGTCCTTTTGTCATGATTGGCGTTCCTCCTGAGCCGGAAGCTTTCGGCTTCTCATGACCATTATACTTCAGGATCCAGTTACGCAGTTGGCGGGTTGATTTGATGCCATATCTTTTACATATATCCATGTGAGAACCACGACTAGCCAGATAATCCTCGACAGCTGTTTTCTTTAATTCTGTGGAATAGGAGGAGTTCTTGGATGTATGGAGCAATCCGTTTGGACCTAATGATTGATAAGTTTGAAGCCATTGTTTAATAGATGGAAAGGAAACATCTAGAAGATTTGCTAAATGATTAAGCGAATCTTCCCCACGAAGATGTTTTTCAATAGCTGCAATCTTTTCAGACCCAGATATTTTTGCTTTATGGGACATAAAAATGCTCCTCCTTGTAAGGAAACAGTTATATTATTTCAACTGTCTACCACAAGGGGAGCATATCACTTGATGAAAAGGAGGGTTTTTATTATTGATGGTACCGTTAAAAATAATCAGCAAACCAAGGTGTTTCATTTGGTATTATTTTTTCTAACCAGCGAACAGCTTTCGATGAACCATGTAATCTTCTAATTTTATATAAATAGGTAGGGCGTTTATAGCTCATCATCATGGTGGTTAAGGTTTGAATCGTTAGAGATATACCACCTTCTTTTGATTCATTTGTAATTCGTAAGCGATCTTCCTCGTCCCATGTTAGTACAAACGTACGATTATTCCAATCCAGCAGGGGATCTTCTACATGCAAAACCATTTCCTTACAACCATTTCGAGTAAAAGGAAAACGCTCCAAAAATCCTTTGACATCAACAATGCGCCCCATAAAGTAGGGGGAAATTCTCTGCTCGATTTCCCCATCTTCCAGTAGAAAAGCAATAGGCTCGTTTGTAAAAATACGCCCCTTTACAGCATATACCATCGAGATATGAGCCCGGATGAAGTTCCACAAGCCTTGACGAGCATCCTCATCCAAGTAGACCTTTTCAGCTACATAGAAAGTTTCATCTTCCACTTTATAATAAAGGTAACCAGTAGGATGATCGTTTGCATTGTAGTAAATAGCAACAGATAACTCATCCCTCTTCCAACGAAAACGTTCATTCCAGGCAATTGGATTTCGAAGCATTGCGCCGTTGGTTTGTTCGGCGAATCTAGCATAGACCTGTTGAAGGTCGGGATGCGTAAACTCAGCTCGAATCATGCGCCCAGTAACCTCATACATCTTGGGAAGCTGAGTATCTTTTATTTTGTAATCAATCATGTCACATATAATTTCCCAACCTTTTTTACGATAGAAAGGAATGGAATAGGGATATAGATAAGAAATGGTTTGACCCTTCTCTTTCATGATAGTCAAACTTTCTTTTATGAGCGCTTGAATTAGTCCGTATCCAGCGTATTCTGGATAGGTTCCAACGCCAGTTACGCCACCCATTTCGTAAGGGATGCCGTGAATGTTAACCATAAATGGATAAACCATGATTTGTGAGACAAGCTTATCTTGATCAAACCAACCGATGGTATTACAGGAACGAAGAATAGGTCTTTTTTGTTCCACCCAGAATTCCTCGTCTAAATCCCTTATATCTGTGTTGGTCACTTGAAACACATATTTAATTAGTTCGTTAAATTGATCCAAGTGCTCCTCTGTCACGCTTCTTATTTCTAATCTATCTTTAAGTTGGCTTTTTAACATTTTTATTACTCCTTCTATTGAAACCTTAATAAAGGAAATTGTTATGTGAATGGATAGGGTATCTAACCATCACTGAGCAACTTATGTGACGTATTCTACATGACATTCTAGTTTATATGATCTAACTTCCCTTGTTCTTCAATTTTTTATCCCCAACAGAATGAGACAAGCTAAATAATAAAAATTTACATATAACGTTGGGATTATTTAGTGTAATACGATCATGATCCTATCCCATAACAAAGCCTTTGTCCGTCACTAATTTAACTTTTGTCAACATTCTTCATGACGGAACTACATTTTCATTTTGTTGAATCAGGAACGAGATCATTCTACTATTAAGTCAATAACAAGACATTATTTGTTACTCATATGGAGCTTGTGTTGAAAGGAGCATGACTATGAAGCAGACATCTGTAGCGCAACAGCAGACTCAAGATACGGGCCTACGAGTCAAGGTTCAAAAATTTGGACGTTTTCTAAGTGGGATGGTAATGCCAAATATTGGTGCCTTTATTGCTTGGGGGCTGATCACTGCTCTGTTTATTCCGACCGGCTGGATTCCCAATGAAGAGTTAGGTAAAATGGTAGGTCCGATGATCACGTATCTCCTACCGTTATTAATTGGGTATACTGGGGGTAAAATGATCTACGATGTACGCGGTGGCGTGCTTGGTGCGATAGCTACCATGGGGATTATCGTCGGTGCAGAAATTCCGATGTTCCTTGGTGCAATGGTTATGGGCCCACTTGGCGGATACGTTATGAAAAAAGTGGATGGGCTGTTTGAAGGGAAGATCAAGGCAGGTTTTGAGATGTTGGTTAACAACTTCTCAGCAGGTATTCTCGGAGCAATTTTGACCATTATTGCCTACACAGGAGTAGGTCCGGTCGTTTCTGCTCTAACAAATGGTTTGGCGGCAGGTGTTCAAGCGATTGTTGACATGGGTCTATTGCCTCTCGTTAGCATCTTTATTGAACCAGCCAAGGTTTTATTTTTAAACAATGCGATCAACCACGGAATCTTAGGTCCTATCGGATTAAAAGAAGCGGCTGAAGCTGGTAAGTCGATATTTTTCTTGCTTGAAGCAAACCCAGGTCCTGGGTTTGGAATCCTGTTAGCTTATTGGTTGGTAGGGCGCGGTGCAGCAAAGCAATCTGCTCCGGGTGCAGCGATTATTCACTTCCTAGGTGGGATTCACGAAATTTATTTCCCTTACATCTTGATGAAGCCAAAGTTGATTTTAGCAGCAATTGGCGGTGGAATCAGTGGGGTATTCGTTTTCAAAATGCTAGGTGCTGGTTTAGTAGCAACTGCTTCTCCAGGTAGTATCTTTGCTATAGCTGCTATGGCTCCAAAAGGTGGATTATTCCCAGTATTAGCAGGGGTAGTAGTTAGTACGGTTGTTTCTTTCCTCCTTGCATCCGTGTTCTTAAAAGCTTCAGCATCGGATGAAGAAGATGAATTGCACAAAGCAACTGCACAAATGAAAGCAATGAAAGGCAACAAAACAGAAAGCACTGTTGTAAACGCTAACGTCACAACACAGACAGACCAAGTAGCTGCCAACAATGAATTGCCTGCAAAAGAACAGGTGAAAAAAGTAATCTTTGCTTGCGATGCCGGAATGGGTTCTAGTGCGATGGGAGCTTCTATTCTGCGCAAGAAGTTTCAAAAAGCAGGCATTGATGTGGAAGTAACAAATAAAGCGATTAATGATTTACCGAAGAATGTGGACATTGTTGTTACGCACAAATCCTTGACGGAGCGCGCTCAACAAACCGTACCTCAAGCGCATCATATCTCAGTGGATAACTTCCTAAGTAGTCCTAAATATGATGAGTTAACCACTTATCTAAGCGAATAAATCGGAAATAAACAGGAGAAAGGCGGTGTACACGTGCAAATTTCAGTGAGACAACAACAGATGATCATGATGCTCCTACGGGAGAACGATGGGATTACTATTGCCAAAATTGCTGACGAAATTCAAACGAGTACACGCACTGTACACCGTGAATTGCCTGAGATCGAACCGCTGATGGAGCAATACGGACTTCACTTAATGAAACGGTCGGGGGTTGGCCTGATTCTCCAAGGCTCTGATCAAGACAAAGAGAGATTACATCAAGCATTGGATCAGGCCATGCAACATTCCTCCGATCATTTATGGAATCAAGGACAACATCAAGGATCATTTCATGTTACCCAAAGAGAGTTTACCCCAGAAGAACGGCGTATTATTATTTTGTGCACATTGCTAGCAGCGAATGAACCCATTAAGCTATTTTTGCTGGCGCATAATTTGAAGGTGGCTGTTCCCACCATTAGTCATGATCTAGATCAATTGGAGGATTGGGTTAAGGGTTTTCAATTAAAATTGGTACGTCGCCGAGGATACGGAATCGAGATGAAGGGTATGGAAGCGGCTAAGAGAAAAGCCATGACGTCCTTACTCTCACAAAACTTGGATGAAACGCAACTAATTGGTCTATTAAAAGAAAACATCCAGCAAAAAACGTCTCAAGAGGTAAATAGTGCTTCCGAGCAATTATTAGGTCTGATTCAAAAGGATCGGTTGATTGCTGTGGAAAATACACTACAACGTGTGCGGAATGACTTGCCCTATCCATTGGCTGATAGCTCCTACATTGCTTTGGTGGTTCATTTATCCCTCGTGATAGAACGACTCTTGAAAGGGGAACACATCGAAATTGATCAGCTTTACCTTGATGACTTGAAAATGCAAACGGAATATAAGATTGCAAAGCAAATCATTAGCGAATTAGAAAGCACCTTTACCATTCAATTTCCTGAATCAGAAATTGCTTACATCACTATGCATCTGCAAGGCTCCAAGCTACGAATGAGCCAGCACGATCTGTTGGAGATCAACAATGCGGAAGTAACCGCCGTAGCACAAAAGCTGATGGAGGGTGCCGGGAAAAAATTAATGGTCAATTTTTATGAAGATCGATCATTATTATCAGGACTTTTAACCCATCTGGAACCAGCAATGAATCGAATGAAACGAGGCATGCACATTCGCAATCCGTTGCTGATTAAAATCAAACAAGACTATAGACATGTTTTCCAAGTGGTAGCTGAAACAGTCAAAGAGGCGTTTCCTGATGTACTGGTTCCTGAGGAAGAGATTGCTTATCTAGTGCTACATTTTGGCTCTTCAATGGAGCGGTTAAAGAGAACACGTATAAAATACAGGGCGTTAATCGCTTGCTCAAGTGGGATCGGATCTTCCCGTATGCTGGCAGATCGGATCGAGGCCGAAATTCCGGAAATAGAAGTTTTCAAGCATGCTTCTATCTTTGAGGTAAATCAAATTGATTCTACGAAGTACGACTTGATTATCTCAACGATTCCCGTCCCCTTTGATCAGAAGCCATACATCACAGTAAGCCCGTTATTATCACGTGAAGAAATTGGTAGCATACGGAATTTTCTCAGTCAGGTACAGATAGAACCCATGACCGAAGATAAGCCTCGTCAACCACAAACGATAGAAAATATGCTGGATCATATGGAGGCAGGCGAATCCTACTTAAAATATACGCTGACCATTTGCAAGGGTTGGTATGATGTTCAACTGAATAACCAGGGCAAGGATATTATTGAAACGCTGGAAACGATGTGTGAGCAATTAGAGAAACAAGGAGTCATGCGTGATTATCGAAAAGTGGTTCGTAAATTGCTAGAACGCGAAGAAAAAAGCGGACTTGGTATCCCAGGTACCACGCAGGTTCTCTATCATGTAAAAAGCGCAGAAATTGTACAGCCCTCCTTTTCGATTGGATTTTTACAAGAGCCAATCGTTCGCAGGTCGATGGATGGGGAAGAGATGAACATTACCAAATTGCTTGTGTTGGTAAGCCCAAAAGAAATGCCTAGTCAAGGGACAGAAATTTTAAGTGAGATTAGTTCTTTATTAATTGAAGAAGAGACGATCAGCATAATAGAGAACAGTCAGCCTATCACAATCCAAGCCTACTTTATAGAAAAATTGAAACAGTTCTGTTTCAGAAAAGTTGGAGAGAGAGGAAACCACCTATGACAAACATCGTAATTGCACGAAACCAAAAAGCAGACAACAAGCGTGAAGCGATTGAACTAGCAGGTAAACTATTATGGCAAGAGGGTCATGTTGAAGCGAGCTATATTGATAAAATGCAGGAGCGCGAAGAGATGCTAACCACTTATCTTGGCAATGGTGTGGCAATCCCCCATGGAACTAATGAGGCAAAGACAATGATTAAAAGTACAGGAATTTCTATTGTACAACTTCCAGATGGGGTTGATTTCGGTGAAGGAAATAAAGCGCGTTTATTGATCGGTATTGCAGGAGTGGGTGATGAGCATTTGGATATCCTGTCTGATTTAGCGATTGTGGTATCTGAGGAAGAGAATGTCGAGAGATTGGTCAATGCCACTACCGATGAAGAGATCATGGATATCATCAAGGGAGGTATGTAGGATGCGTGCCATTCACTTTGGGGCAGGTAACATCGGACGGGGATTCATCGGACTGCTGCTAGAGCAGGCAGGTTATGAAGTATGTTTTGTGGATGTTAATGAAGCACTTGTTAATGAAATTAACCAACGTAAATCTTACACCGTACAGATTGCCGATGAAGAAACGCAAGAATTTACGGTCCGAAATGTGTGCGCTTTACATGGAGCAGACGAACAAGCGGTAGCCCAAGCCATTGCTACTGCCGACCTCGTCACGACAGCGGTAGGGCCGCAAATTCTACCCTATATTTCTAAATCGATTGCTCTGGGCATGAAAGAACGTATGAATCAAACCACTGAGGCTTTAAACATCATTGCTTGTGAAAATGCGATAGCTGGAAGCACTCTGCTAAAACAATATGTATACAGCCACTTAAACGATGTAGATCAGGCAAAAGCAGATCAACAATTTGGATTCCCTGATTCTGCTGTAGACCGAATCGTTCCAATGCAAAAGAATGGTGATATGCTAGTAGTAATGGTGGAAGCCTATTTTGAATGGGTTATTGATCAATCACAGGCAAAAGGTAAATTACCAGAATCTTCTGATATTATATATGTCGATAACCTCGAACCGTATATTGAGCGTAAACTATATACAGTGAATACAGGGCATGCCACGGCAGCATATCTTGGCTATCTCAAAGGTTATATATATATGGAAGAAGCGATTAAAGATCCGCAGATTCGTCGTTTAACAGAAGAAGCTTTGCAAGAGACAGGCAACGTGTTGCAGGCCAAATACGGTTTTAACGCAAAAGAGCATGCTACGTATATTACTAAGATCATTCACCGCTTTGAAAATAAACATTTACAAGACGAAGTGACACGTATTGCACGTTCACCTATTCGCAAACTCGGTCTAAACGATCGCTTTATCAGCCCAGCTCGTCAAGCATTGATGTATCAGATGGAGCCAAAGGCACTCTGCTTGGGTATTGCAGCGGCTCTTTCATTTGATTACAACCAAGATGTAGAAGCATTGGAGTTACAAAATAGTATTAAGCAGCAAGGTCTGAAGGCAACAATTATTAAATATTGTGGACTGACAGAAGAAAGTACGTTGATAGATTGGATTGTGGAGAAGTACGCAGAAATTCAAAAATAGTAGTACATTTTTGCTGGAAAGATCGGGATTCTCCGGTCTTTTTTTTTGTTAATGATAAATAAACCTATTATTGACAAAAAAGTAAAATAAATATAATGTTTAAATCAATATTGTATGATTTTCATGCTGTATAAAAGTATGGACAAACCAATTAATTAAGGGAGGTAACAAAATGACAAGAATGACTGAAACCTTCATCTCTGAACGAGAAAGAGAGATGCAGAAGCAAGTAATGCAAAAGTTCCGCTCCAAAATTAGTCCTTCACTAGCAAAGATCGTGAAACAATCGCCAGGTGTCGCCAAACAGTTTGTACCAAGTCCCTATGAAGCATTAGAATATGGCACAGAAAAGCCATTTGAAGAAGGAAAAAATAATAAAGGAATTTATGGACTTGAAAGAATATATGAAGATCGAGCAGTATTAACACCTTATTTTGAATGTTCTGCCTATTGCAGGTACTGTTTTAAGAAAACCCGTACACTAGCGGGTGAAGCCAAGCGAATGTCAGATGAAAATATTGCAGATGCTATCTCCTATATTAGCAATGATGAACGGATTAAAACAGTACTAATTACAGGAGGAGACCCATTCCTAGATGTGTCATTACTGCATAAAGTTTTACAGCAAATTAAAGAAATTGATCATGTGCGAAACGTTCGGGTAGGTACCAGAAATATTTTATTTGCACCTGAAAAGATTACGGACGAAACAGCAGAAATGTTAACGGAATTTAATCAAATTAACTACGATAATCCACGTTTATCTAAGAACCTTTCAATCGGTTTATCACTTAACCATCCAGATGAACTTACCCCAGAAGTTATACGAGCTGCCCAAAAAATTATTTCCCGAGGTATTACAATAAGAGGTCAAATTGTCTTAATGAAAGATATTAATGATAATACCAAAACCATGAGAGAATTAATAGAATTGTTCCTTTGTAATGGGATTGTGCCTTATTATCTCTTCCACTGTATGGCCGTAGTAGGAGCTAAGCATTTCCGTACATCTGTTCAGAAGGGTATTGATATCATACGAGAATTATCTGCTTTCTCTGGTAGCATTGCCCCTCATTATGTTTATGTAACCCCTATTGGTAAGCATCGAGTTGGTACGAATTCTCAGCTTGATTATGTAGAAATTGACGGTCAACAGTATATTCGTTCCACTACACCTTATAAAGCTGCGGACTTCTTGCAATTCTCTGATAACAAGATGTTGCCACCTCTCCATGAAATAAATGAAAACGGATACATCGTTTCTCATTACCTTGATGGAGACGATAAGCCAATGGAGGTATTGGTATGACTCAATTAATCGTATTTATTGAAAATCTTTCGGTACTTCCTGCTATAAATAGAGCTGTCCAAGCTAATAAAATGGGTTATAAGTGCGCCCTTATTTCCCGTCCTTTAGTTGCTCATGAAAGGTCTAGAATCTCTCAATTAGAAGTAGAAAATGAAATTGATTCTTTATTTGTAGAAATCATCGAGACGAATCACTTTGGCTATGAGGAATTAGAAAAAAAGATGTGCTCACTTGAAGAATCATACAACGTTTCTGCTGTTTTTAGCATTTTGGGGTTATTTTCAAGTGACGGTCTACTTGGGGCTGATGTAGCCAAGCTAGCGGAAAAAAGAGGTCTAGCTTCCCAGGATTCCGATGCTTTGTATCGTACAAATAATAAATATCTCATGCGTGATGCGCTAAGACATGCTGGTGTGATAACCGTTGATTATGGAATAGCTGTAGATATTGAATCAGCAGTCACTCATGCTGAACGTATTGGCTATCCAGTAATTTTAAAACCGATTAATGGAGTAGCTTCTCATTTAATTCTAAAATCCAACAATCAACAGGAGATAAGGGACAATTTTACATATGCCCTTCAAAAATTACCTGACTGTAATTATTCAAATCTTTATGCATCCTGTCACACCTATGCAACAAGGGATGGGAATCTAATTGATTTTGATCCCATGGCTTGCATGCTAGTTGAGAAATATATGAATGGTCGGGAAGCCAGCGTAGAGATGGTTATTACAGAAAATGAAATCGTTCCTCTGCTTGTTCATGACAAGGTAAAGGTAACGGAAGAAAAACAAGTTTTCTATGAGCATCTATTAGTCGTTCCTCCTCTTCGTTTTACACAGAAAGAAGTAGAAGAACTTAAAAATTATGCAATAGAAGCTGTGCGTGCTGTAGGCTTAAAAAATTCATTATCTCACGTTGAATTACGTTACGATGAAAAATTAGGACCGCAAGTATTAGAGATCAATCCACGTATAGGTGGCATGTGTGTCAAGGATAGCTTGGAAACAATGCTTGGGTTTGATTCTGTGAGTGCCCAGTTGGAGATTGTTTTAGGAAAATTTGAATTACCTACTCAGTTGAATCAGGAAGAAACACCTCACGCCATGTTTACCTTATATCCAAAAGAAAGCGGGATTCTACGAGCGGTAAACGGTATAGAAGAGCTGGAAAAAATCCCTGGTGTGTTGAGAGTGACACAAGTTTACCCGGTAGGAACAGAGGTAAGAGGAGACGAGGAAGAAGTGTTTTTAGTGATGTGCTGGATGCGTGGAGAAAGCTATGAACACATTGAACAAGTGTATCAGAAGGCGTGCGATCTAGTCACATTCGAAATTGAGAAAATGGTCAATGTGTAGGAGGAAAGAAGATGACGACAACTATTCCAGCAGGACAGAATAATAAAATGCGTTATATTTACCAGTTGATTGCTGGAAGAACCATTTCAGATATAGGCAGTTATTTAGATATGATTGCACTAAATCTGTATGTGTACTTATTAACGGGCAGTGCTGTTTACATGGGATTATTTATGGCTGTCCGTTTAATAGGAAGCTTTTTAGCAGGTTTCTATTCTGGAATGCTAGCTGATAAATTTAACCGCAAAAAGTTAATGATTATTAGTGACGTCGTTCGGTTTGGTCTCCTATTTTCCCTTGTCATTACTCCACAAGAGTATCATTTTTATATGTTATATTTTGTGACTTTTGGTATGGGAATGTTCAGCTCCATGTTTAATGTGTCAATGCAATCAAGTATTCCAATGCTTGTTTCGCCAGAAAATAGAGTAAGAGCCAATGCTTTATTACAATCGTGGCAAGCAATGGCGATGGTTGTCGGAATGCTATCGAGTGGGATTCTAATTAATTTGTTAAGTTATCAAAGTATCTTTTTCATTGACTCCCTTACCTACTTACTTTCAGCCGTTAACTTGTTTAGTCTGCCTATCAAAACGAATGAAACCCGGACGCAACCAGATCAAAAAACATCGCTTTTTTCGGAGTTTTCGTTTATCTATCGTTATTTACGTGTAATTCCCGTTCTATTATCTTTAATGACGATTCGATTATTTGATACCTTTGGTTCCGCAGCACACAACGTAGGGATTCCGATTTACTCTTCTATGATAAAGCCAGACAATCCCTCCATGATTATGGGCTTTATTTGGGGGATATGGGCAATCGGTAATCTAGTCGGCTCTCGTTTTATGAGTAAGCATTCAAAAAATGCAAAGGAATCATTCACAGAAAAAGCATTTGGTATCTCTACGATTTTAATGTCTTTCTTTTTCATTTTGCTGTTTGCTTTTTCTTCAACGTATCTTCTACTTATATGCGCTTTCTTTGCAGGAATATCTGATGGGATCTCAGCTATTTGCTATAACTCGCGTTTACAGCAAGTATCTGATGATAAGCGTGGACGTGTCTTTGGAGTATCCTCCACGTTGCAAACAATTGGATTTGCATTCGGTATGTTGATTTGTTCACCTTTATTTGAAATCATGCTGCCTATTTGGGTAGTAGGTATCCTACATGGTGTACCTATGATCATGGCGCTTATTTTCACGATTTACTTCTATCGGAAATGGAAGGTACCAAAAGGATTAGCGTCATAAATGATTCCTCAAACATGTAGTGTATGAGCTTAGCACCGCTATATGAAGCGGTGCTTTTTTATGGAAGGAATATTTACGTTCTAAATGAGAGTGACGATGGCTCTTTTCTGAGCTAGGGGCATGACAGAGCCATCGTTTTCTTTACTAGGGGTGTAGCTACCCATTCATTTCTTTGATCATATTTGTTACAAGACGCTGTGACTCGACACCTTCCCAACCATCAACAAGAGGTTTTTGATCCCCGTTCAAACAGTCCATAAAGTGTTGAACGGCTCCTTCAAATCCTCTCCGTTTCAAAATGGAGTCCCAAGGATGAGACATTACCTGCTGTGTATATCCTTCACTTTCTACCTCCATCATCTCTAGATTTTGGATTCGAGTGATCCCATCGATAGAGACAATTTCCAATTGCTCCTTATTGGAACCGGACTGGCGATGCATGGCTGTCGTAATGGAATAGGTACCTGCTCCCAATTGATGCTGGGCATGAAGGAGTTGCCCCTTTTCAGTAAGCGCAATAGTGCCATTTCTTATAGAGGAGGCTCCTAGCCAACGAGCTGTATCGATCAAATGAAGATAGTCATCCAATAAAGTAAATGCAGCAGAATGACCAGCATGAACTCCATGTTTACGATGTTTCTCAAAACGAATCCATGCAGTGGTTCCCATCTTTGCTTTTGCTTCTATATAAAGAGGTGCAAATCTTCTATTAAAACCAACCATTAGCTTACGGTTATGTTTTTCACTTAGCTCAGCTAGGATTTCAGCCTGTTCCACGGTTTCAGCTAAAGGTTTGTCGACAAAAACATCGACCCCGGATTTCAATGCATGCTGGACAATCTCAAAATGTGTGGAAGTGGAGCTATGTACAAATACGGCGTCACAGGCTTGGATGAGAGTATTCATATCAGAGTAGGAATTCATTCGATAGTGCTTACAAATTTCCTCACGTTTAGTTGCTGTGGGAGAGTAGGCACCTATTAATTTCCAATTCTTTTCGATTGCTACTAATGGTAAATATGCTTTTTGGGCGATGGAGCCCAGTCCAATTACTCCGATTCTAGGTTGAAGCATGTTGTTCCCCTCCTTTTATAACACATAGGTAAGTGTAGTGGTTTTCAGGGCAGAAAAACATAAAGACTTTCTCACAAAATGCTGACAATATTATTTCACAGTATCATTACTGGCACGTGTAACAAAGCAGTCAGATATCAATTCTGGCTACTTCCCTTTTAAGAAAATCTATGTTCAGTTATCAACTACAGTCAAAAAAGTTTTTTCGGTAAAAAAAGCATACCAATCTAGCAGGAAACAGGTACAATGAGAGCTAAGACTTATACATAACAGGCTGCGTTTTGCCAATATAAAGGAGGATATTACATGCTACAAAATCTTAAACCCGTTTGGGACTTAGATAGCATCTTCCCAGGAGGAAGTGAATCAAAGGAATTAGCAGCATTTCTAGATAACTTAAAGGAACATACTTCTTCCTTAACTGCTGATTTAAAAGCATTGGAAGCCTCACAATCGCTGGAACAGCTAAAAAAATTGGAATCGATTGTAACACGTTTTGAACAGGTGCGTTCCGATTTGATGCAAGCTAGCTCTTTCATTTCATGCTTAGAAGCACAGAATGTACATGATGGAAAAGCTGCTTTTCTACGTGATCGTGTAACGCAATTAGGAGCGGCAAGTGCAGAAACAGGCACTTTGTTTGATCAATATATTTTAGAAGTACCTGAGGAGCTATGGAAACAATTCCTTGAATTAGATAGCATGAAGCCAATTGCTTTCATTTTGGAGGAACGCCGTCAATTAGGGGCTGCTAAACTCCCAACTGAGCAAGAAATTCTGGCAGAAAACCTAGCAGTTGATGGGTATCATGCATGGTCGCAGTTATATGATGTGATTGTTGGTCGCATGCACATCCCAAGTGAGAAAGATGGGAAAATTGAAAATTTATCAGTAGGACAAGCATTTAACCTACTATCTGATACCAACCCTACAGTGCGTAAACAGATGTTCGCAAATTGGAAAACAGCGTGGTCTGAAAACGAAGACCTATGTGCAAAAGCTTTGAATCATTTGAGTGGTTTCCGTTTGGCGTTATATAAAGAGCGCAAATGGGATGACTTTTTGAAAGAGCCGGTTGAAATTTGCCGCATGAGCGAGAAAACATTGAATGTCATGTGGGAAGTTGTTGAGAAGAATCGTGAGCGTCTTGTGCCTTATTTGAAGCGAAAAAAGGAATTGCTCGGTATTGATTCTCTGTCTTTCTACGATTGGACAGCACCATTGCCTGGTAGTACAAGTAAAATGAGCTATGATGAAGCAGCACAATTCATCACAGAGCAATTTGAGAAATTTAGTCCCAAAATGGCTGAATTCGCTACATTGGCATTTGAAAATCATTGGATTGAAGCTGAGGATCGTCCTGGTAAGCGACCAGGTGGTTTCTGCACCGATCTACAATCGAGTAAAGAAACACGTATTTTCATGACGTTCGACGGTAGCATGTCAAGTACGTCTACACTAGCTCATGAATTAGGACACTCCTATCACACGTATGTAATGAAAGATTTGCCTGAGCTAGCAAAAGATTATGCCATGAACGTAGCAGAGACTGCTTCTACATTTGCAGAATTAATCGTGAAAGATGCTGCATTAAAAAATGCGAAATCGGACGCAGAACGTATTTCCATGATCGACGACAAGTTGGGCGATGCTGTTTCCTTCTTTATGGATATCTTTACTCGATTTACATTTGAGAAAAAATTCTATGAACAGCGCAAGAATGGAATGCTGAGTGCTGAAGAAATGAATCAATTAATGGAAGAAGCACAGAAGTTTGCTTATGCAGGGGCTTTGGATGAGTACTTCCCGAACTTCTGGTCAGCTAAGCTTCACTTCTATATTAGTGATGTACCATTCTATAACTTCCCGTATACATTCGGGTACATGTTGAGTGCTGGTTTGTTCGCACAAGCACAAAAAGAAGGGGCTTCCTTTGAAGAGAAGTATATTGATTTCTTAAAAGATACGGGTCGCATGACGGTAGAAGATCTGGCAAAAGCCCACCTCAATGTAGACTTGACTCAACCAGATTTCTGGCAAAGTGCTGTAGATGCAGCCTTGGCCAATATTGATGAATTTATGGCGCTCACAGAGAAAAAAGCGTAAAAAATCTACCGACGTAACAAGTAGGATGAAAAGGGAAAAGCTCTCGTATAAGAGGGCTTTTTCCTGCATCTAAAGCTATCATCTTATCTAATACATAGAAGTGAGGGACTATTTTTATGGCTAAAACATTACAGGAAGTCTTGCAACATCCCGTATTTCATTATTTTGCAGAAATATCTAACATTCCACGGGAATCTGGAAATGAGCAAGCAATTAGTACATATTTATTAGATTTTGCTACACAGCATGGATTAGAAGCTACACGAGACGAAGCATTGAATGTTATCATTCGTAAACCAGCCTCCGCAGGATACGAGGCATTACCTACCATTATTTTACAAGGGCATATGGATATGGTTTGTGAAAAAAACCAAGGAACAACGCATGATTTTCTAACAGACTCCATCCAGTTACGGGTAGTAGACGATATGCTATATGCAACGGATACAACATTAGGTGCTGATAATGGGATAGCTGTGGCTTATATGTTGGCTTTGCTAGCTGATTCCACTCTCAAGCATCCTGCTTTAGAAGCACTTGTAACCACAGAAGAGGAATCTACGATGGGAGGTGCTATGCATCTTGATTTTAGTCATCTGAAGGGTTCCATTCTACTTAATATTGATTCTGAAGAGGAAGGTCGTTTGCTAGTAAGTTGTGCAGGTGGTGTCACTGCGAGACAACGACTTGAGATTGAGTGGGCAGAAGTCGATGTTCAAAGTAAGCCATTACGATTGTCGGTACGGGGACTACAAGGAGGACATTCGGGAGCAGAGATTCATAAGGGACGCGGTAATGCAAATAAACTATTAGGTCGTGTGTTGCATGGTCTACAACAAGAGATTTCCTATCACATCCAACATGTACAAGGTGGAATGAAAACCAATGCTATTCCACGAGAAGCAGAGGCCATTTTATTTATTAAAGATGTAGAGATTGACAAAGCGAAGCAACTAGTGGGACAACTGCAAGAGCGATTTGCCACGGAATTGCGGGCGAGTGATCCAGAAGTTCTTATGGAGTTAACAGAAGTCCAGGTAAATGGAACACGTGTATTTTCCTCTCAGACGTTTGGTCATTTGCTTGCATCCTTTATGCTTACACCAAATGGGGCCCAAACGATTAGTCAAGAAATTGAAGGACTAGTAGAAAGCTCAACCAACTTAGGTGTTGTAAGAACAGATGAGACCCACATTTATTTAGAAAATGAGGTGAGAAGCTCTGTTGCAAGTTTGAAGGGAGCCATTGTTAAACAGTTGGAGATGCTTGCTTCCCTGACTGATTCTGAGCTAGTCACCGATTCTGATTATCCAGAGTGGGCTTATCGTCCTGAATCGGTTATTCGTGAGATTTGTGAACAGGTTTATGAAAAGATGAATGGAGAAAAACCGGAAATTACAGCTGTGCATGCTGGATTAGAATGTGGCGTATTTGCGGAAAAAAATCCTGATCTAGATATGATATCGCTTGGACCAAACATTTATGGAGCCCATACACCACAAGAGCATGTTGAAATTGATTCGGTCACTCGTATTTGGGAGTATTTAGTAGCTATTTTAGCTGCAACGAAAGAGTCTAAGCGTTTAGTCTAACCATAAGCGTGTTATGATGAAGGAAAAGTATACGGGGGATACACATGGACAAGGCAGACACAGAAAAATGGATGAGCCGCATTTTGAAACAGATTGTCCACTATTCTCATGAGCACCTACTTATTACGGATGGAGATGGTGTTGTTCAGTTGGTCGGGCCTACATGCGAAGCGATTTATGGAAAAAAACAGCAAGAGCTACTGGGACGAAATGTACGAGAGCTGGAGGAGGCTAAAATCTTCTCCCCTTCAGCTACTCGCTTGGTTTTAGAATCAGGGGAAGCCCAGACAATGATGCAGGAGACGATCTATAAACAAAAGCTGATGGTGTCTGCCTTTCCCATTTGGAAACCGACTGGTGAAATGGAAGGTGTTATTAGTTTTTCGCATGATTTGACTGAAATTCTGGAATTAAAACGCCGTTATGAAAATCTTACACAGCAATTAAAACAATTTGAGAATGAGATTGAGGAATTGCGGGAGAAAAATAGTGGGTCAGATCAAGTTGTAGCAGTAAGCCCAGCCATGAAAGAGATGTATCGCTTGGTAGAAAAAGTTGCGGGAGTGGATTCAACTGTCCTTATTTTAGGGGAATCGGGTGTGGGGAAAAACGTTATCGCCCGGGAAATACATCAGCGTAGTCGCCGTTCGCAAGGGGAAATGGTGGAGATTAACTGCGGGTCTATTCCAGACGGATTACTGGAGTCGGAACTATTTGGTTATGAAGCAGGCTCTTTTACGGGAGCTGCCAAAGCTGGGAAGATGGGGATAATTGAACGAGCCAACCAGGGGACTTTGTTTTTGGATGAATTGGGGGAATTACCCTTGCCCTTACAAGCCAAGCTGTTAAAAGTCATTCAGGAAAAACGGCTACAACGTATTGGGAGTACTACGTATCGGGATGTAGATTTTCGGTTGATCGCGGCCACGAATCGAGATTTAGAGGAAATGGTAAAAAGCGGAACGTTCCGCCAGGATTTGTATTTTCGCTTACATGTCATTCCTTTGCAGATTCCTCCCTTACGTGAACGAAAGGAAGATATCGCTGCCCATCTGAAATGGACATTGCGTTCTTTAAATGATCGGTACGGTTTACAGAAACGACTTTCCTCACAAGCAACTCAGCTGCTTCTCCAATATGAATGGCCGGGAAATGTACGAGAGCTAGAGAATGTTTTAGAAAGAATGGTGGTCATCGCTGACGAGGATAAGGTAACAGCTGAACATCTCCCAGCGGAAATCAGTAAATTACGTTTACCTACCATACTCACAGGAGAACTCCCTTTAACTCCAACTGTACCGTTGAAGCAAGCGATGGAGAGATTAGAGAAAAGTATGGTAGAACAGGCGGCTAACATTTGTCAAACAACAGTGGAGATGGCACAGATGTTAGGAATTAGTCAGCCTTCTGTGGTGAGAAAGTTACAAAAGTACCAGATTAAACGATTCAAAAATGAATAATTATTTGTTAGTGAATAAAACTGAAAACGATTTTATTCAAAAATGAATAAACGACTGTTGTCTTACACATGGTGTTGCGTATTACCATGTTATTTTCTCCTCTTTCTATATTTGGCATGATAATTGCTATTTATAAAAATAGTAGTAAAAAAACAGCTAAATAGCAATGGCACGCAAGCGCAGGTAAATATGAAGGGGGAGTATAACATGACAACTACTACATTTATATCCATAAATACTAGCATTCCTGGACCAAAATCAATGGAGCTAATCGAGAAGCGTAAGACATATGTACCAAAAGGTGTGGGCAATAACGCACCTATTTTTGTCGAAAAGGCAGATGGAGCACTCATTCATGATGTAGATGGAAATGTATTGCTTGATTTTGCAGGAGCTATTGGAACGTTAAATGTAGGGCACCGTCCAGAGGAAGTCGTCGAGGCAATCAAAGCCCAATTGGATAAATATATTCATACATGCTTTCACGTGGCGATGTATGAGCCTTATCTTGCTCTTGCTGAAAAACTGGCAGAGATCACGCCCGGTGCTTTTGAGAAAAAAACCATCTTATTAAATAGTGGGGCGGAAGCGGTTGAGAATGCTGTAAAAATTGCTCGTAAATATACGGGTAGATCGGGCATTGTTTCATTTACGCGTGGATTTCATGGACGTACACTGCTTGGCATGTCCTTGACCAGTAAAGTTAAGCCATATAAATTTCAAATGGGGCCGTTCGCACCAGCTACTTATAAAGCGATGTTTCCCTATCCATTACACCGTCCCGTTGATATGACGGAAGAGGCGTATGCTGAGTTTTGCGTCAGTCAATTTGATGATTTCTTGCACACAGAAGTAGCCCCAGAAGAATTGGCTGCAGTGATCATGGAGCCTGTTCAAGGAGAAGGTGGCTTTATTATTCCACATAAAAAGTTCGTGCAAGGTATTTATAACATTTGCCGTAAGCATGACATCTTGTTTATTGCTGATGAGGTACAAACAGGCTTTGGGCGTACAGGTGAGATGTTTGCGTCCACCCATTTTGATATTGAGCCAGATTTGATTACTATGTCTAAATCTCTTGCTGCTGGCATGCCGATAAGTGCTGTCTTGGGACGTGCAGAAATTATGGATGCTCCATCGCCTGGAGAAATTGGCGGTACATATGGAGGAAGTCCGCTTGGTTGTGTAGCTGCTCTGGCTGTGATTGAGAAAATGGAAAAGGAGAATCTAGTGGATCGCTCTCGACAGATTGGTGAGCAAATCATGCAGAATTTCCTCACCTTGCAAAAAGAGTTACCAATCATTGCTGAAGTTCGTGGTTTAGGGGCGATGTGTGCCATTGAACTCCTTCACCCATCTACAAAACAACCGATGAAAGAGTTTACATCTGCTTACACTAAATCTCTATGTGAACAAGGTGTTATTATGCTGTCTGCTGGTGTGCATGGGAATATTCTACGCTTCTTGACACCACTTGTTATTACCGATGAACAATTGATAGAAGGTCTTGGCATTATGAACCGTCTTTTAGTCAGTATGTATCAATCAACAGTAGCGACGGAGGTAAAATAGCATGAAAAAACATTTATATATTAACGGTGCTTGGAAAGAAGCGAAGGAATATCAATCACTCACATCCCCTTATTCAGGAGAAGTAATTGCACAGATCGGGCAAGCCGATCAGGACGATGTAAAAGATGCGATTGGAGCAGCCAAACAAGCCGCTATTATCATGGCCAAAATGCCTGCTCATCAAAGAGCCACTATCCTAGAAAAAGCGGCAGCTATCATGGAGAATCGCAAGGAGGAATTAGCTCGATTACTAGCATTGGAAGCAGCTAAACCAGTGAAGACCGGTCGCGCCGAATTAGCTCGCACCATTCAAACCTACAAATTCGCTGCTTCAGAAGCACGCAACATTCATGGAGAAACCGTTCCGTTGGATGCGGCTCCTGGTGGAGAAGGACGACTTGCTTTTACTGTTCGTAAACCAATAGGGGTTGTAGGAGCTATCACACCATTTAATTTTCCATATAATCTGGTAGCACATAAAGTAGGTCCTGCTATTGCTGCTGGCAATACCGTAGTTTTAAAACCTGCGGGACAGACCCCTCTTGCGTCATTGGTTTTGGCCGAGATTTTTGAAGAAGCTGGCTTACCAGCAGGGGCACTCAACGTGTTGCCAGGCAAAGGAAGTGTAGTTGGAGATTTACTGGTTACGGACTCAAGTATTGCTGCTATTACCTTTACGGGTAGCCCAGAAGTGGGGATTTCTCTAAAAGGAAAAGCAGGATTAAAACGTGTTACTTTAGAGTTGGGTTCCAATGCGGCGCTGATTATCAATGATGATGTGGAGCTTACACAAGAGCTAATTGATCGTTGTGCATTTGGTGCCTTCACATTTGCAGGTCAGGTTTGTATTTCCGTGCAACGAATTTTTGTGCATGAAAGCAAGTTTGCAGACTTTGTTAGTAAAATGAAGGTAGCTGCTGAGAAGATGGTAGTAGGTGATCCACTTGATGAAGCGACTGATTTGTCTTCCTTAATTGCTCCAAAAGAGATTGATCGAATGGAAGAATGGGTTAGTCAGGCTAAGAGCTTAGGTGCTAACGTAGTGACAGGGGGAAAAAAATTGGCTGAGCGATTGTATGCGCCAACCATCCTAACCGATGTACCTACTCATGCAAATGTCTCTTGTCAGGAAGTGTTTGGACCACTTGTTATGATAGCACCATTTACGACGCTAGATGAGGCGATTGCGATGGTTAATGATTCTCGATATGGTTTGCAAGCAGGTATCTATACCAACAATATTCATGCGGCAATGAAAGCTGCCGAAGAGCTTGAAGTAGGTGGTGTCATGATTAATGATTTCCCTACATTCCGCGTAGATAACATGCCGTATGGAGGTGTTAAGGAAAGCGGATTTGGTCGTGAGGGTATCAAATATGCCGTTGAGGAAATGACAGAATTGAAATTGATTAGTATAAAATTGTCATAAGGATAAAATTGGATGGGGTAAAAAAAGAGGGAAGATTTATCCCTCTGAAGAAATCATTACATTTGTTCAGAAGAAGTAGAGATGATATTATTGTCTCAAGGATCTTTGTTAACAACGTTCTTACATTAACAAAGTTCACTTACTACCCAATCCAAATATTTACCCTGTTCAAGCTATTTGCTTGGATGGGGTATTTTTTCATTTGTTTTTTTGTGGGATTATTTGGAATAATTATGCTATAGTCAAAGATGAAAAGGGAGATGGTTGGGTGTTAGTAGAGAGAGAGGACAAAAATGTTATCACATTACGCGGACACCATTTATTATGTGTACACGGTTTCGAGGAATGGGATATAGTCCAGCCTTTGCTGTCAAAATGAAAGAGATCGTTGAAAGAGTTAGGGATGAACATGACGACTTCTCTATTCGAGTGGTTCGTGCTTTAGACGATACCTGTCAATATTGTCCTCATAAAGGTGCAGGTATTTGTGTGGCAGACCCGACATCAGAAGAGCATGTGCAGACAATGGATCTGGCTGCTCTTACACAATTGGGTTTGGAGCCAGGTCATATATACCGCAAGTCAGAGCTGGTAGAGCGAACAAAAAACATAGTGGAACCTTCTGATTTGGATCGAATTTGTGCAGGGTGTTCTTGGCTAAGATACGGGGTTTGCAAAAAAGGGATTGCATTACTGAAAGAAAATAAATATTTAGAGATAGACGCTATCTGATAGTTGATGAGCAATGACATGTAATTCATCCATCTAGAGCTTTAATTAGGTAAGACACAGAAGGTATGGAAAAGAGGAGAGAGGGGCATAAAGAAAGAAAAAAGGCAGGCATAGGAAGGGATGAAAAACTTGGCACCAACACCAACTCCTGATAAAAAACCGTACTATTTATCCATTCACCCTCATTCAGTAACGGGAGATATCATCAACAATCCCACTGATACATCGTTTGATTATGAAGTTTTGGCTACACCTGGTGAGATAAGACAGCTTCAGGACTTGTTTGAAATGGCCTACGACGAAGACCTGAGTGGGGAACCGTATGAATACGATGAAACCCTCGATAAGATTTATCAACTCATTTACCACTTAGGCAGTTCAGATACTCGGAGTAGATTAGAGAGTATTGGAATACATGGTGATGTTCACTGATGAAGTGTGGGTATGTGAAAAAAGTAGAGTTTTCCCTTCAGTAAGCATTGCTTATTATCGTCTGACGATGTATATATAGGATACATTGACAGTACGAGAGGGGAAACAGTATGACAGATTACTCAGGTTTGCGCTCATTAGTTAAATTAGTGGAGCGTTTTGAGCCAAATATGGAACAAGTAACACTAACCATCATGACTGCCGATGATCGGGAACAAATTGTTAGTTTGTTACTTACGGGATTACGTGAATTACATCCAGATATGCAAATAAAATTGGAAAATAGCACAGGGGAATATGCAAGTCATGTAGCCCAGCTCGTAGTTGGAGGAAACAAGTATGTATTCTCCAAGGATTATAGAGAGACTTATATAAGTGAGATTAATGTATACGCGTGCCGTATCACAGCAGACACCCATGGTATATTAGTGTATCACCGTGATTATCCTGGGGTTATTCACGATGTTTCTCGCATTTTGGCCCAACACGAAATTAACATTTCCAAACTGAACGTTTCTCGTGAACAAAAGGGAAAATTGGCTTTACTGGTTTCTCTGACTGATGAGGAGATACCAGCTAAAGCTAATGAACAAATTGAGGGATTGCCGAATGTCACGAAAGCGATTTCAATGCAGTAACTTCAAAGATAATCAAAAAAGAATGAAAAATGGCGAAAAAGTGAACAAGAGCGGGTAACAACCAGTTTTCCGCTCTTTGATAGCGCTTGCATGTCATGGTATGATTATTTTGTGAATCAATGAAAAAAATCACATAGAACAGACTCTTCAGAGTCAAAAGAGTTACATTTGTATGAACAATTTGTGAATTATTATCGCTCTTTTCCTAAAGCAGCCGGAAATTGTTTACAATGGATGTATCTGTTTTTAAAATTAGCTATTGTCTGTCTAGCCTCAATTGATTGTTAATTTATAATTGCGGCAAAACGACGCTACATATGGATGAGAAGGGGGCTATAACGGAACAGACAACGCAGTTTGTAAAAGTTCTCATTTAGTAAGAAGAAAGTTCTGTTATCATGATTTGTTCGGTTTACCAGATTTACATAATAACTATTGCTTCTGTTCGTAAATACTTGAGCACATTCTAGATAACAAACATGATTGCATTAGTAGACTTAGTGTGATTACTATTAGTAAGTCTATTAAAGGTAAAAAGGAGAGAAAGTGGGGCTAGATCGCAATGATGAGACGATTGCAGCAAGTAGGGCGCATGCTTCCTATGTTGGTAATGGTAGCGCTTTTACTAACTGGTTGTGGCGACCCTTATCTGTCTGCTTTGCAGCCTAAAGGGCCTGTAGCAGGCATGCAATATGACTTGATTAAGCTTAGTGTTATCATCATGTTAGGCGTCTTTACTGTGGTTATTGTTATCTTTACTTATGTATTGATTCGATACCGCAAACGTAAGGGCGATAACAGTATTCCAGAACAAATCGAAGGAAACCACAAGTTAGAAATTATTTGGACGGTTATCCCTTTCATTCTTTTGATTGTTCTTGCGATTCCGATGGTTTCGACAACGTTTACATTGGCAAAGGACTATTCAAACGACAAGGATGCTGTTCAGGTCAAGGTAACCGGTCACCAATTCTGGTGGGAGTTTGAATATCCTGATTTAAAAATTAACACTGCTCAGGAATTATACATCCCTGTCAATAAAAAAGTGTATCTTTCTTTAGAGGCTGCTGATGTTATTCACTCCTTCTGGGTACCGGCACTTGGCGGTAAAAAAGATACAAACCCTGGTATGACCAACCATATGTGGTTAGAAAGTACAGTGGAAGGTACATTCCAAGGACGATGTGCGGAGCTCTGTGGTCCGTCCCATGCTTTGATGGACTTCAAAGTAAAGGTTGTATCACAAGAAGAGTTTGATAAATGGGTAGTAAAAATGACCAAAGGTGAAAATGCACCTGCTGAAAATAAAGCTGTTGCGACCCAAGGGGACGAAATCTTTAAACAAAGCTGTGTCTCCTGCCATGCTGTTGATGGTAATGGTGGTAAAATTGGTCCAGACTTAACTAACTTTGGTAATCGTCAAACCGTAGCAGGTGTGTTGCCAAATGATAAGAAACACGTTGCTGAATGGTTGAAAGATCCAGAATCAGTGAAGCCTGGTAACTTGATGCCTAACCTGAAATTACAAGATGATCAGGTGGATGCTCTTGTTGAATACCTGTCCAGCTTAAAACGTCAATAGTAACTGAATTTTGAATCTAAAAGAGGGGGCAAAACCGTGGCTCAACATGTTCGTCCAAGAAATACGGGCTTGTGGGATTGGATCACAACCGTGGACCATAAAAAAATCGGCGTTCTTTACTTAATAGCCGGTGGATTCTTCTTCTTGCTTGGTGGACTTGAAGCATTGCTGATGCGTATTCAGCTTATGTATCCAAGTAGCAAACTGTTCATTGGGTCGACTTTTAATGAACTGTTAACGATGCATGGTACCACCATGATCTTCCTAGCTGCCATGCCATTGATTTTTGCTGTCATGAATGCAATCGTACCACTACAAATTGGTGCGCGCGACGTAGCTTTTCCATTCGTTAACTCACTAGGCTTCTGGCTGTTCTTTTTCGGTGGATTGCTGCTTAACGTAAGTTGGTTTATGGGCGGTGCACCCGATGCAGGTTGGACAGCGTATGTGCCATTATCTTCGACCACATACAGTCAGACTGCTGGGGTTAGTTTCTATGTTCTAGGTTTGCAGATAGCTGGTTTGGGGACATTAATCGGGGGGATTAACTTCCTGGTTACGATCATTAACATGCGCGCTCCAGGGATGACCTTTATGCGTATGCCGATGTTTACTTGGACAGCATTTATTACTTCTGCATTGATCTTATTCGCTTTCCCTGCGATCACAGTAGGTTTAGTTCTATTGATGTTTGACCGAATTTTCGGAGCACAGTTCTTTGAAGTAGCTGGCGGCGGAAACGTACTGCTGTGGCAGCATTTGTTCTGGATCTTTGGTCACCCGGAAGTTTACATCTTGATTCTTCCAGCATTTGGTATGATTTCTGACGTTATTAGTACTTTTGCAAAAAAACGTCTGTTTGGATACTCTGCTATGGTATTTGCGACCATGGTTATTGGTTTCTTAGGCTTCATGGTATGGGTTCACCATATGTTTACGGTAGGTTTGGGGCCGGTAGCTAACTCGCTCTTCTCCATTGCGACGATGTTGATTGCCGTACCAACTGGTATTAAAATCTTTAACTGGCTGTTTACTCTGTGGGGCGGTCAAATTCGCTTCACGACAGCTAATTTGTTCGCTACAGGTTTTATTCCGACATTTACCATCGGTGGTATGACAGGGGTAATGCTTTCTGTAGCACCAGCTGACTATCAGTACCAAGATTCTTACTTTGTAGTAGCTCACTTCCACTACGTTCTCGTAGGTGGTATGGTGCTGGGATTGTTCGCAGCTTTCTACTACTGGTGGCCAAAAATGTTTGGTAAATTACTGAATGAAGCAATCGGTAAATGGAATTTCTGGTTATTCTTCATCGGTTTCCATTTGACATTCTTCCCGCAACATTTCCTTGGTTTGATGGGTATGCCACGTCGTGTATATACATTCTTACCAGGTCAAGAGTTGGAATTAGGGAATATGATTTCTACTGTTGGAGCAATCATTATGAGTGTCGGTACCTTGCTGTTCATTGTAAACGTGATTTACACAGGTGCGAAAGGTAAAAAGGCTGTGGCGGATCCATGGGATGGTCGTACACTTGAGTGGTCAATTCCTTCTCCAGCACCTGAGTATAACTTTGCTCAAACACCTCGCGTGCGTGGTCTTGATGCTTTCTGGGTTGAGAAAATGGCAGGTAATAAAGCAATGACTCCGGCTGAACCGCTAGGCCCGATTCATATGCCATCTCCATCTGTATTGCCGTTCCTGATGTCCGTAGGAATGTTTATTGCAGGATTTGGTTTTATTTATCACAAATATGTGTTGGTTTTCGTAGGAATGGGACTGTTTTTACTTTGCATGTTTGCCCGTTCCATTAAAGATGACCATGGTTTCCATATCGAAGTAGAAGAGATCAAGGAAACAGAAAAAGGGGGTAGGCTGTAATGCAACACACAGATCATGGTGTTCTACCTGCTGAGCCTGAAAAGGCAACCCTTGAAGGCAGAAATAAGATACTTGGCTTTTGGCTTTTCCTTGGTGGAGAAATGGTATTGTTCGGTTCGTTATTTGCCACGTACCTGGCTTTGCGAGAACAATATGTATCAGGACCAGCTCCACATGAAATCTTTAAAATCGAACTGGTTGCAATGGCGACAATTTTACTGTTAACTAGTTCCTTAACCAGTGTATTTGCCATCATCGGTATGCACCGCCATAACTTCAAAATGATGATGTTCTGGTTTGCTGTAACCGTTGTACTTGGATTTGCGTTCTTGGGACTTGAGATATACGAGTTCTATCATTACTATCAAGAAGGTCATACGATGACTAGTAGTGCATACGGTTCCGCCTTCTATACGTTGGTTGGATTCCATGGAGCGCACGTGCTGTTCGGGGTTACTTGGATTGCAACCTTGATGATTTCTGCTATGAAAAAAGGGTTGACCGTGGTTACTGCACCGAAGTTCTACATTGCAAGTTTGTACTGGCACTTCGTTGACGTTGTATGGGTATTCATTTTCACAGTCGTGTACCTGATGGGTATCATGTCTGGAAAAGGAGGAGCATAAGATGGATCAACATAATCATTCATCTCAACCTTCGAAACATTCCCATGCTCATAGCACCAGCATGAAGCCACATATCGTCTCATTTATTCTGTCCATTGTATTAACAGCATTAGCATTTGCGGCCGTTATCTACATGCCTGATAAAAAGGGTTTTGTTTATCCTTATATTATCCTTTTGGGTACTGTGCAAGCGCTGGTGCAGCTATACATCTGGATGCACTTAAAAGATAAGGGTCATCTGTTTCCTGTGGTGGGAATTTTCACTGGGGCATTTATCATGGTTACATGCGTTGTCATGGCACTGTATTGGGTATAAGGGTAGGGAAAAAGGTCGAACTTTGATTAGATAGGGTGAAGACTTGGCCCGAACCTGATAAAAGCGGGCTACTTAGGTAGCCCGCTTTTTTATGCAAAAGAAGCTAGCCTATTCTAGCTTCCTACAGAATTAGGGTTTTGTTTTGCTAAAAAAACCTTCCGTAGAATTTATGGCAAACAGGTGAACAGGGGGAGCGCATTCCCATTCTTGCTTGGCAAAAAGCATGTTAGTCACTGGCTTGTCTTAGGTCGGTTCAGTATAATATACATGTATGTTTCCACTTATCAGAAAATAGTTACCTTCCGCACGAGAGGGGGATACGGATGGGTACCCATGAACAACATTTACTATTGCATGGCTATCAACCGAAGTTTGCGGAGTTATGGAATCCTGAGTTTTTTGCTTTTGTCTTATTACTCGGTTTGGCGTATTTCCTGTTAATTGGTCCGTGGCGCAAACGCTTTGCCCATGCAGAATCTGTCTCAGTAGGAAAGCAATTCACTTTTGTAACTGCTCTTCTTACTTTATATGTTGCTATGGGGAGTCCACTCTATTTTTACGGGCACGTGTCATTTACCTTGCATATGACTCAGCAATCTTTGTTATTAATGATTTTCCCACCACTTTTTGTTCTGGGCTTGCCAACCTGGTTCTTGAGAGCGATCCTAGAACCATCTGCTGTAAGAAAATGGTTTGACCGTTTTACAAAGCCGTTGATTTCCTTATTTATGTTTAACTTATTTTTCTCTGTGTACCATATTCCACTTGTACTTGATTTCGTGATGCAGTACCATGGAGCTCATATTGCATACAAGCTACTGTTATTATTCACAGCCTTTATGTTATGGTGGCATATCATCTGTCCGCTTCCAGAGCTGCAACGGATTAAAAACGTCAAGTTAATGGGGTATATCTTTGCAGCAGGTGTGTTGATGACACCAGCCTGTGCGTTAATCATCTTTGCTTCCCAATTGGTCTATGAATCTTATAGCTATGGTCCTCAATTGTTCGCCATCCTGCCGATACTGGACGATCAGCAACTCGGTGGTGTTGTGATGAAGATGGTACAGGAAACAGCCTATGGGGTTGGGCTATGGTATGTTTTTTCCAGATGGTACCGTGAAGAGAATCCGACGACGGGTATTGATGAAATTGATTCGCTCGATTCTTTTGAAATCATGGAACAGCGTAAGGAGCTCACTATCGTTCCCACTAGTGGACGAGTGTAAATTTCTAATAAAGAGTAAGAGGAAGTGATCGAGTGCTAACGTTGTTGCCTGCACTTAGTACTAGTTTTATTGCCATCAGTGCAATCCTTGTAGCAATCGGTTGGTCTCAGGTAGCCAAACGTAAATTTGATGCCCACAAAAAAACGATGATCGTTGCTTCCGTGTTTGCCTTAGCATTTTTCATCATTTATATGTCTCGAACTATTTTTGTGGGAAATATGAATTTTGGTGGACCGGATGAACTGCGCTTGTACTACCAAATCTTTTTGATTTTCCATATCACTTTGGCTACCACAGCAGCCGTTTTTGGGCTGGTAACCTTGTATTTAGGCTTCACAAAGCAATTTTCTAAGCATCGTAAGTGGGGGCCAGTTACATCCATTATCTGGTTCGGTACAGCGATTACTGGTATAGCTGTTTATTTCCTGCTGTTTGTGATTTATCCAGGAGGAGAGACGTCTAGCTTACTCCGAACGATCTTAGGTTTTTAAAGTAAGGGATAAAACACATCAAGAAAGAACCAACAAAGGCAAACAATAACCTCCAAGTTCATTTTCCTAGTGGACTTGGAGGTTTGTTTGGTTGATATAAATGTTCCATCAAAATCAATGCAGAACTAGATGTTCTGGTACATAGACGAGTTGTCTCTCTATGAAATGGCTAATAACTAGCGAGTGCGAGCAAATGGATTAACTGGTGGAATGTAGTTAATCTCTTCATCAAATGTGACATAATCGAGGTTGAGCATTAGGAGCAAATAACGCATCCCAGTTTCTGGATCACTGATGATGATATGATCCCGACCAGCAGTTTCAATGACCCCACGGAATATTTTAGCGTTCCATTGGCTATTGTTCTCATAGGTCATATAGAAGGTAGCAACTTTTCCACGGTTGAAACGTAAAATATTTTCTACGTAGGACTCTTCGACCACTGGAAGGGGACCACCTGGAATATAGCTACCACTTGGATTGGGAGGCAGGCATTGCTGTTGTTGTTGCATTTGTTGTGTCGGACTCACTTGTGTGCTGGGAGTTTGCTGAGGTGTAGTTGGATAATAGGGATACATATAGTTTTGTGGATAAGTGGTAGTACCGCAGGACTCACAGCCTTGTTGTTGCTGTTGTTCATAATTATTGTAATACATCTGGTTTTCTCTCCTCTTTAATAAACTTCAGGGCAATCCTGAACAGTCGGTGCAAAGAAACAATGGGCTTTAAAGCGTCCTGTGTTTCGCTGGTTGTACCATGTGGGAGGGCAGCTCCCTTCAGGGCGATAGAACCATAGCCCGTTGCTTGCTGGATGTGTTTTCTCCCCATTAATTGAGCGCCTTGCCAAGCGTTTTTCTGATTCTCTAGCCCTTTGATAGAAGTACGGTTTCTGAACGGCTTCGTATCCACCAGGACTTTGGTATACCATTTGTGGGATGGTTCGTATGTTTTTAAAATCTAAGCAGTTGCCTAGTACTCGATTTACCGATACATTGCCAACCATCAGCATTCCAAGATCTCCTTCTCCTTCAGCTTCTGCTCTAATTAACCTAGCCAGCATATCAATGTCACTGGAGTTGTGTTTAATAACGGCCATTCGTTCACTTCCCCTTTCTCTCTACCATTCCAATATATTGTGTTATGCCAATTAGGTGATTGTACGTAGCAAAAAAACTGTGTTTTTTTCTCATTTTTAAGAAAAATCTATAAATAAAACAAAATGAATATTGTGTGGTAGGATACATATGTGAAGGAAACAAGTTTATCAATCAAGGGGGGGCAATATGAGCAAACTTTTGAGAAAAAAATCAGTTACTGACTTATTGCAACAAGGTCAAAAAAAATCATTGAATAAAACTCTTACATCTTTTGACCTTTCATTAATGGGAATTGGAGCAGTACTAGGTACAGGTGTTATGGTACTTACAGGTATTGTAGCAGCTAGAGATGCTGGTCCTGCGGTTATTCTTTCGTTTATGATCGCTGCACTTGTTTGCGGATTTGCCGCATTTTGTTATTCCGAATTTGCATCTACTATCCCGGTTTCTGGAAGCGCTTACACTTATACATATGCAACACTAGGTGAATTTGTAGCGCATTTAATGGGATGGACACTATTATCGGTATATTTCCTTACTACTTCAGCCGTAGCTGTGGGATGGTCCGCTTATTTTAATACCTTGCTTACTGGTTTTGGCTGGGGTTTACCTGAACAGTTGGTCAGTACCCCGATGCAGGGGGGAATCATTAATCTCCCGGCAGTCATCATTGTATTATTAATTACATTAGTATTATCCCGTGGAACAAAAGAAAGCAAGAAGTTTAACAACTTCATGGTTCTAGTAAAGCTAGTTGTTATTCTGTTATTTATTGTTGTAGGTGTATTTTATGTAAAACCAGAAAATTGGAGCCCATTCATGCCGTATGGCGTTGACGGAATTTTTGCTGGTGCAGCTGCCGTATTCTTCGCATTCTTAGGCTTTGATGCAGTATCAACATCTGCAGAAGATTGTAAAAACCCGCAAAAGGCGTTGCCAGTAGGAATTATTTCATCACTTGTTGTATGTACGATTCTTTATGTAATCGTTTGCCTTATCATGACAGGTATCACCTCGTACAAGAATCTAGATGTACCGGAAGCAATGGCTTACGTATTGGAACTTGTAGGTCAGGATAGCGTAGCGGGAATCGTTGCTGTAGGGGCGGTTATCGGCATTATGGCGGTAATCTTTGCTTACGTTTATGCGGGAACCCGTGTTATCTTTGCGATGAGTCGCGATGGTTTACTTCCAAAACGATTCTCACGTGTTGATAAAAGATCGGAAACACCGGTATTCTCTACATGGCTGACAGGTCTTATCAGCGGGGGAATTGCTGGATTTGTAGAAATTAAAGAATTATCGAATTTAGCAAATATTGGTGCATTACTAACTTTTGCTATGGTAGCGCTATCCGTTATCGTGCTTCGCAAAACTCATCCGAATTTGGAGCGTGGCTTCAAGGTACCTTTGGTGCCGTTGCTACCGATCTTAACGATGGTTTTCTGTGCTTTCCTTATGTTTAACCTTCCAGCAGCAACCTGGATGTACTTTGCAATCTGGATTGTAATCGGAACGGTTGTGTATTTCGGTTACTCCAAGAAACATAGCTTATTGGAGAGTATGGGAGCTTCTGGTGGATCTAAGAAGAGATCCTAGTTGGAAGCAGGATATGCTGCTATGATTTGATATAAGTGATAGAGTCACCAGTTGAAATAGCTGGTGACTTATTTTATTTATATACTTCGAAACTATCAAACAACTTAGGCGAATGTGAATTCATAGATTTTTTGTAAGCGCTTTCATTTCCGCTTTGTGCATGTTACAATCAATGCGTGGATAAAGCTTCTACCTTGTACCAATCATCTCAATCATCAGAACAGTTTGAATTACTTATGCTTAACTACTGAGGAGGACGAAACATGCGCATCGGTATTCCAAAGGAAATTAAAAACAACGAGAATCGAGTAGCTATGACACCAGCAGGAGCATTGAATTTAATGAAGAATGGACACGAAATCTTCATTGAAACATCGGCAGGACTTGGCTCTGGATTTACTGATGAACAATTTGTAGCGGCTGGTGCAAAAATCGTACAGACTGCACAGGAAGCTTGGGAAATGGAAATGGTTATGAAAGTGAAGGAACCATTACCAACCGAATATCAATACTTCCGTGAAGGACTTATTCTATTCACATACTTACATTTAGCTCCTGAACCAGAATTAACGAAAGCGCTAATTGATAATAAAGTTGTAGGGATTGCTTATGAAACAGTTCAACTGAGCAATGGCTCGCTACCTCTGTTGACACCGATGTCAGAAGTTGCTGGTCGTATGTCTACCCAAATTGGTGCTCAGTTCCTTGAAAAACAGGAAGGCGGTAAAGGTATCCTTCTCGGCGGTGTACCAGGGGTGCAGCGTGGTAAGGTTACCATTGTTGGTGGGGGCGTAGCAGGTACTAACGCAGCGAATATGGCAGTAGGTCTAGGTGCTGATGTTACCATCATCGACTTGAACCCGGATCGCTTGCGTCAATTAGAAGACATTTTTGGTCATAGTGTAAAAACGTTGATGTCCAATCCATATAATATTGCACAAGCTGTCAAAGAATCCGATCTAGTTATTGGTGCTGTACTGATTCCAGGAGCAAAAGCACCAAAATTGGTATCTGAAGAAATGGTAAAATCCATGCAACAAGGTTCCGTTCTAGTTGATATTGCGATTGACCAAGGCGGTATCTTTGAGACAACAGATCGCATCACTACTCATGATAACCCAACGTATGAAAAACATGGTGTGGTTCATTATGCGGTAGCTAATATGCCTGGTGCGGTTCCACGTACGTCTACATTCGCGTTGACAAACGTGACTGTGCCATATGCCGTGCAAATCGCAAATAAAGGATACCAAAAAGCGTGCCTCGATAATCCGGCGTTGCTAAAAGGTGTAAATACATTGCACGGGCATGTGACATATAATGCAGTTGCACAAGCATTGGGCTATGAGTCCGTAGATGCAAAGGAATTGCTAGAAAAAAATGAAGTATAAAGCATAGTAGTAATGAAAATAGGGCTATCCAACGTCTAAGAAGATGGGATAGCCCTGTTTCTATTTTGTTGTATATTCAAAATTTTAAGATAATAAAAGAACAAAAAAAGCTACCCCAACCATAGGGGCTACTTCATTTAGTAGGAACCACATGATTGGGATAGCGATATGAACGGTAATCGATATTATTTTTTGTTTGCACGTCGTTTTCTAACTTGCATGAAGATAAGCCAGCCCACAGCAAGTAAAACAGCAACAACTAAAAGAGAGACATCCATGTATTCATCGATTAACAATTTAGCTTGTTTTCCGTATAGATGGAAGATGAGACCGATGAGAAAAAATTTGAAGCCTCGACCAATAATGGCATAAATCATTAGTTTTTTAAAAGAGAAGCCGAGTACACCAGAAAGGATGGTGAATACTTTAAAAGGAATGGGTGTGAAAGAACCAATGATGATTGCGGCATCACCGTTTTTGGTCATTTGCTCTGTTGCTAGACCAATCCATTTTTCAGGGACAATTTTATTCATGAGTGGTCTACCAAATAGTTTTCCAAGAACAAATCCGCATGGCGCTCCCAGTAAAGAGCCAATGAAAGCATAGGTAGCATATTCTATGGCAAGTGAAGGATCTAATAAACTCATAGCAATCTGTAAAAAGAAGGGTGGGAACGGCAAGATGATTGAATCTAGAAAGGAGAGTGTAAAAAGTCCCCACGTTCCATATTGCTGAAAAATATGATTGATTTGGTCAAGCATCGTAGTCTCCTTTATGTATAAAGTCGATTCTTTTTGCATGGTCAAGGATCGGACAAATTTTGGACTTATTTAGATGTATGGTCGTTCAAGCTAGGATATGACAAGTCCGACCAATATTATAGCATGCTACAAGGTTATACGAACACTTGGATAAAAAGGATTCAGTTTTTTCTCATTCTGCACATATAGTTGACGTTATCGAACTTCTCTACTACTATTAAGATAAAAATTTTGAGAATTCAGAGGGATTGCACATGAAAGATATTGGTTCCGGAGTCATTACTTTCTATTCACCAGATGGAAATCGTCAAGACCTTAAAGGAGAGATTGTGGTACGAGGGGATCGTGTCTCCGTAACAGAAATCATTCGCTTCAATGGCCAGCCAAATGGTGCTCGTGAAATCAATTTACCGCTTGCAAGTTGTGTTATTTATTGGGAACCAGAAGTATATGAAGTGATTGGTTTTGAATAGCAATATACTTCTAGCATAGGCAGGAAATTGATTTTATGATAGGATGAAAGGTGGAATATGCACAGGATAGGAGGAATTCCTCTTGATTGATCATATATTGGACAAAGCTCTTCGTGGAGAGCGACTTCAATTAGAGGATGGTTTAGCACTTTTTGCTTCTGATGAAATTGAGAAAATGGGTCATGCAGCGAATCAGATCATGCAAAAGTGGCATCCTGAACCGATCACGACCTTTGTCATTGGACGGAATATTAACTATTCCAACGTCTGTGATACCTATTGCCGCTTTTGCGCCTTTTATCGCCCGCCTGGTTCGAATGAAGGCTATGTTCTTCCAAAAGAAACAATTTTCGATAAGATTCAAGAAACAGTTGATGTGGGTGGAACGGAAATTTTGATGCAGGGCGGTACTAATCCTGATTTAAAACTTTCCTATTTCACGGATTTGTTACGTGAGATTAAACAGCGCTTTCCAAACATCACGATGCACTCTTTATCCACAGCGGAAGTAGCTAAAATGGCTGAGGTTTCCAATGTTTCAATTGAAGAAGCATTGAGACAGCTAAAAGTAGCTGGTCTGGATTCTTTGCCGGGAGCAGGCGGAGAAATCTTGGATAATCGGACACGCAAAAAAATTTCCCGTCTAAAAGGCACGTGGGAGCAGTGGATGGATATCCAAAAAACGGCTCATCGCGTAGGTCTGCCGGGTACTGCTACGATGGTTATCGGATTTGGTGAGGAAATGGAAGAACGAGTGTTATCATTGATGCGGATTCGTGATGCTCAAGATGAGACCAATGGATTTAAGGCTTTTATTGTCTGGACATTCCAACCTGATAATACCAACATGAAAGCGACAAAAAACACACCAGAAGAGTATCTGAAAACATTAGCGATTAGCCGCTTGATGCTGGACAATATTCCTAACTTCCAATCTTCTTGGGTAACGATGGGACCTGAGATTGGTAAGCTTTCCTTAACCTATGGAGCAAATGATTTTGGCTCGACTATGATGGAAGAGAATGTTGTATCTGCGGCAAAATGTGCTTATAAAGTAAATACGAACAAAATCCTAGAACTAATTCGTGAAGCAGGAAAAATCCCTGCTCAGCGCAATACCGCCTACGAAACTCTACATGTATTTCATGGGGGAGAAATGGCTGAGACGGATTTTGTAATGCAAAATTAATGAGTGTAGTCTAATCTACTAGTTAGTGATATTTGATGGACTACTTTCTTGATAGAAAACGTAAGTGAAACCCCGTCTCCTGTAGACGGGGTTTTCTTGTTTTGTATGACCATTCTATGACGTTTTAAAGCGTTTTCATGCTAGGAATATTCGCATTTTTCAATCAATTCTTCCTTAGATTAGAATAAACAAAATCGTTCTTTAGATTGTCATAAAAACCCCTGTTTTATAGCCTAATTTAACATAAAAATGGAAAAAAAAGGTCTTGATTATTTAGTTAGGAATGTTAGAATGATGGCGTAATGATATTTGTGTTTTTTTTCACATGCGTGTGGAGAAAAAGGGAGGAGAAAGAAAATGAAAAAACTTTCACTTATTATGGCGAGTGTATTAACAGTTTCTATGCTAGCAGGTTGCGGTGCTGCTACACAACCAACCCCTGAAAAGAAAACCGAAACAGCTACCTCTGCTGAAGCAACAGACAAAAAAATGGTGGATGGCGTATATTACGCTCAACAAAAAAATGCTGATGCTGATTGGAACTACGCTGTTGTTTTAGATGTAAAAGACGGAAAAATTACGAATGTTAACTGGACTGGTATCAGTAAGGATGCAGGTCCTGACAAAAAAGCATTGTCTAAAGACGGTAAATATGGAATGAAAGAACAAGCAAAAGCACAAGCTGAGTGGCATGAACAAGCTGAAAAAGTAGAAAAATTCTTGATTGAAAAACAAGACCCAGCTGCTATCACAGTAGATAACGATGGCAAAACAGACGCCGTTTCTGGCGTGTCTATAAAAGTAAATGACTTTGCTGCTTTGGTAACAGAAGCATTGGCGGCAGGGCCACAACAATCCGGTCCTTATAAAGATGGTGGGTACCATGCAGAACAGCCAGAATTCGAAAAAGATTGGAAATATACAGCTGACTTAACTGTATTAAACGGTAAAATTGTAGCTGCTAACTGGAATGCAATCAATGAAAAAGGTGAAGCAGACAAGAAAACCCAGTCTAAAGAAGGCAAGTATGCAATGGTAGAGAAAGCAAAAGCACAGGCTGAATGGCATGAACAAGCAGCAAAAGTAGAACAAGCATTAATTGAAAAACAAGACCCAGCTTCTATTACTGTAAACAATGAAGGTACAACAGACGCAGTTTCTGGCGTTTCCATTAAAGTGAACGATTTCGTGAAATTAGCTGAAGAGGCTCTAAAGGACGCGAAAAAGTAAGGTAATTACGCTTTAAGGGGATTTCCGTCGTTGGTGAATCGTCAAAAGGGTAATGATCTATGGAAATGAGAGGAAATGTTATGAAAAAAATAATTGTACTAGGTGGAGGTTACGGTGGTGTCTTGACAGCGAAAAAGCTGGCAAATAAATTTAAAAAAGATACTAACGTACAAATTACATTGATAGACCGTAAGCCATTCCATACTCTTCTAACAGAATTGCATGAAGTAGCGGCAAATCGAGTCGAAGAGGATTCAATAAAAGTTGACTTGAAAAAGATTTTTGCAAAACGCAACGTGGATGTAGTTTTGGATGAAATTTCCACAATTGATTTTGCCGGAAAAAAATTAGTGTCCGAGAATAACACCTACGAATATGATTACCTAGTAATGGGGACAGGTTGTAAGCCATCCTTCTTTGGAATCCCCGGTGCAGAAGAGAATGCATTCTCCCTTTGGTCGTTTGAAGATGCTGTTAATCTGCGTGAGCAAATTCGCGATATGTTTATCAAAGCATCGAAAGAAACCAATAAACAAAAACGTCAGGATATGTTGAGCTTCGTGGTAGTAGGTGCAGGTTTTACAGGAATCGAGATGGTAGGGGAATTGGCGGAATTCCGTGATGAACTGTGCAAAACCTACGCAATCGAGCCATCTGAAGTACAACTACATGTTGCGGATATGGCACCAAAAATTTTGCCAATTCTGCCTGATAAGTTAATTCAGAAGGCGGAGCGCCATCTACATAAATTAAACATCAACATTATTACTAACAGCAAAATTACTGGTGTTTCCCCAGATGGCGTTGAATTGGGCGAGAGAGGATTACTTCGTTCTAAGACCGTTGTTTGGACTGCTGGAGTAGAAGGCTCTGACCTGTTGGAAAATGTTGAATTAGAACAAAAAGGCCGTAAGCGTATCGTGGTTAATGATAAGCTACAAAGTCCTGAGCATAACAATGTATATGTGGTAGGGGACAACATCTTCTTCATTCCAGAAGGCGAAGAACGTCCAGTACCACAAATGGTTGAGAACGCAGAGCACTCGGCTCCAATCGTTGCTCACAACATCTATGTTGATGTAAAAGGTGGTACACACAAGTCCTACAAGCCTACGTTCCATGGCTGCATGGTATGCATCGGTAGCCGTTATGGTGTAGCTACTGTAGGGATGCCAGGGAAAATGTTCTTGATGAGCGGTTTCATGGCGATGTTTGTTAAGCACTTTATCAATATGGTATATCTGGTTCAAATCTGTGGATTTAATAAAGTTTGGTCTTATTTAATGCATGAAATTTTCCATGTTAATAATAGACGTAGTTTCCTAGGTGGACATTTTAGCAAGAGATCACCTAACTTTTGGCTAGTTCCTCTACGTGTCTTAGTCGGCTCCATGTGGTTGTCAGAAGGCTTAGCAAAAATGGGCAAAGTGTTAAAAGATCCAACCAACATCTTCTTAATACCGCCATCTCCAAAAGCGGTTGACGGAATTACGTCCGCTTCTCAAGCAGTACAAGATGTGACACAAGCCGTGGACACTTCTTCTGCAGCTTCAGCGGTCGCTACAGCGAAAGATGCGGTACAAGCCCTTCCAGTACCTGGTTTTATTGATAGCATGGTAAAAGGTTCTATGGATATGTTCTTTTACAATGCAGATGGAAGCTATACAGCGCTTGCTTCTGTGTTCCAGACGATGATGGTTTTCGCTGAAGTTATATTTGGTGTACTGTTGATCATCGGTTTGTTCACAGCTGTCTCTTCTATTGCGACAGTAGGTATGGGTCTGATGATCTGGACTTCCGGTATGGCTCCATATGAGATGCTTTGGTACCTTGCAGGGGGTATTGCTCTCATTGGTGGTTCTGGAAGCACGTTGGGTCTGGACTACTATGTATTACCACAATTGAAAAAAGTGTGGAAGAAAATCCCGTTCGTTAAACGTTGGTATTTATACGTGGACTAATTGTATAACAGGATAGCTACACCTTGGAATGGGGGAATGTGCTGTGAATTGTACATTCCCCTTCTTTACCACATAGGAGCTTATGGAATAGAAGTGTACAGAAAGAACAGCGTGAGTAGGGGATGATAGAGATGAATGGAATTCGGGAATCATTGCAGAAGTTGGAGAAGCAAATGTCACCACAAGCTTGTATCACGCTCGACGTAGATAGGCGGCTTTTGGAGGAGATGAGACATCTGCTTGATTCATTTGAGCTTTCATCTGCACGCAAAGAACATATTTTTGGGTGCTATGTCCTGTTGCAAGCTGCTTTTCGCAAACATAAAAAGCTGACTATCGAAAATCCATCTTTGACAAAGGATATTTTAGATGGTGATTATCTACAAAGCTTTTATTATGAATATGCATTTCAACATGGGGAAAGAGATTTGGTCAATTTTTTGGCTCCTGTTTTAAAGCAGATTCAAATACGTAAGATACAAGGGAAATCAACGGAGCGAATCCTCTTGCAACGCATGGAAAAATTCTTGACAAAAACAGACCAGCAGGTGACTTATGAAGTTAGCTGACCAGTTACACATAAACCTAGACACCATTGACAAAGAAATGTTACGTATTGTTCGTACAGACATGAGTTTACCAATGCTATCAGCAATCGCTGGCAATATTGGTCGCATGATTTTGGCAGGTGGAAAACGATTACGCCCCATGATGGTTATGGTCGGCAGTCGATTTGGAAGAATGGCAGACCCGAAAAAAGTGTTACAAATGGCCGCCGTGACAGAATTCATCCATGTTGCTTCTTTAATACACGATGATGTAATTGATCAAGCGGATATCAGACGGGGAAAACCAACGTTGCATGTGCTCACCGACGTACCTACAGCTATCCATACCGCTAATTATATGATGGCGAGAGTAGCTGAGTTGTTAAGCAAAGTAGAGGATGACAAAAATCCATATCGGGAAGAAATTACAGGCCTATTAACTTCCAGACTTTGTTTGGGAGAATATCAGCAGATGGCTAACCGTTTTAATTTTTCCCTATCTATGGATACCTATTTAAGTAAAACTCGCAATAAAACAGCCATCTTAATGTCGACCTGCCTGGAGGTAGGAGCAAGGTTGGGGCGTGCAACCCCAGAAGTAACTGCTAAGTTGGCGCAATTCGGAGATCATCTGGGGATGGCCTTTCAGATTCGGGATGATGTGCTAGATTTTACAGAGACATCAGAAGCGCTAGGAAAACCAGCAGGCAGCGATTTGGCTAATGGGAACATTACGTTACCTGTCATGTATGCATTGCAGGATGAGCGTTTGAGTGGCTCTGTGCGCCAGCTACATGAGCATTCGACAGAGGAAGAAATCCATAGGGTAGTGCAGATGATCCGCGATAGCGACATATTAGATAGAGCTGACCAGATGGCAGAGGAGTATTTGCAGAAGGCGGCTAACATTGTCGGGGAATTGGCCGAGTATCCGGCGCATAAGGATTTGGAAGTGCTTATTACGTATTTTGGAAAGCGAAAAACGTGATAGCTAAAAACATAATTGAGCTACGGTGTGCGCTCAGAGAATATAACGATTGAACCATGGTTGATTCTTTTTTATGTAATATGAGGTGTGGTGGACTTCATTATTGCAGATGAATCAGCTGTGGTTTTTTTGTTGTGGTTGCTTGCTTTGAGCGACATGCCCACTAATAGGAATGAGAGAATAGTTAATATAACTGATATAAAAATATATACATAAAATACAAAAAAAGGTAAAATTTAATATAATTCTTGCACAACAATGTAAAGGAGTGTTTTTTCTTATGAAGATGAACTCGATTGGTAAAATTGCAGGGGTTACAACTGTATTTGCACTTGTAGTTTCTGCTAATGTAATAACCGCAAAACAATCAGATGAATCTGAAATCCAAGTACTCAAGGATGCTGTCGGTGGAAGTGTACTTTCTAACATGCCAGGGGAGGTATGGGTCACAGATGAAGAAGAGAAAAAACAAATTCAGTTCTTGGAAGAAAATCTTGAACCGGACAAGAAGGTAGGTAAGTCCCAAAACGTAGACGCACTGGCTCCAAGATATGATGTTGAGAACAACCCGATTCTTATTGGTAAAAATTGGAATAAAGATGATTGTGGAAAAAATGCATGGACTACTTATGCGCGCCATACAATTGGAGATAAGGATTCAGCCAGTGGTGATGGTGATTATTTGACGACGTATGGAGAAGCTAGCTGGTATAATTCAAACGGCAATATTGCATTGCCTTATCGCAATGGCTCTTCCAATACAGGACAAAATACTGTAGATGTAAAGAATGGTGTAACCTTCTCTGTGAGAGACATTAATAGCAATAAATCTATGACAGTAAAGCGAACAGACTTTGGACCGAATCAGTGCCCAAATTCTCGTTATACAAAGGTAATCGTGGATTTAGATACATCTACTTTTAAAGATTTGCATGGAAACACGAGTGATGGGGTGTTTTATAGTCGTACATGGGTACCGTTAACAAACTGGAATCCTTCGTAATGAATGAAAAGTAGGAGTAACGATATGGAGCCAATACAAGCAAAAGAGAAAAATGTCCTTTTGAAAAAAAACGTAGTTGTATGTCTGATTCTCCTTTTGGCTGTAATTGCTTGGTTTGTTGTGAATAAAATGTCCCCTCATGATAAGTACAAGGGACAATTGGCAGGTTTGGTTGGAGACATGTCTGATACTTCTTTTGTTGTGTACAATCCAAAAGATAATACGATGAAAGAACTTGCTAAGCTTGAAAACATATCATCAGATAATTATGCGGTTGTGAATTCAACAGGTACGTACATTGCCTATACAAAGTGGAATCAAGCAGGAACAAAACGAACGCTTACAATCAAAGCGCTAAACTCTTTCTTTGGAAATTCTGAGAAGGAGTATTTTACAGAAATGCCAAATCAGCAAGAAATAAAGTATCTCTCTTGGTTTCCTGATGGTAAACGACTCTTATATCTCAAAAATGATGTTTCAAGTGATTTTGCCAAACAAGAAATCAATGTGTTAGACACAGAAACGGGAAAGACAACAACGATCGCCCAAGGTGGGATATGGGATGGTCGTAATTGGGTGGTAACTAGTGACAAAAAAGATGGAATGTGGGAATATTACATGTCCCAGAAAGAACTTGATGGGCTTATAAAAAAATATGGAGGGAGAACAATTCCAATAGAAAAGGCGTCTCGTAAAATGTGGGTTGAGTTCTCCTTTCCTACTATTTCTTCTGATGGAGAAAAAATAGCGTATAGCGCAACTTTATTCCGAAATGCAGCAGCAGAAGGAGATCGCCTTTGGATGGCTTCTGGTATTTGGGTAGCTGGGGTAAATGGAAAAGCTTCTGAACTTGTTTATGCTTCCCAAGATGAATCGTCCATTGGGAGAGTAGCATGGGAAGAGGATAGAAAAAATTTAATATTCCTACGATACGCTGGAATAAATGGTGAGAATGGAAAGATTGCTTCACTTGATCTGACAGATAAATCAACTAAGATTATAGTTCCAGTGACAAAAGATCACTTTACAAATTTGGAACCAATTCCATTAGAAAATGGGGGTGTATCGTTTATTTCTGTTCCTAAAAATGGAACGAAAAAAGATGCCAAGCAACTCATTTTAAACACAAAAACGGGTGAAATTCTTGAGCAAACTATTAAACACAATGGAGAGAAACAGCTTTTATGGAGGTTTACAAAGATTAATTAACTCAAATGATCATCTTAATGGAAAAAGATACTTTAAGTAATCAGAAGCAACATTTTTAGTGAATTTACTAAGGTGTTGCTTCTGATAATGTACAGGGTTTATTCAAAGTTTATTTCATGAAGAAAAAATCAACCAAGGTGCAGCTCAAAATAACCATACTAATCACCTGATTTAACTTATAGGAAGCCACTTTCATCAAGCTCCGATTAGCAGGCTTGATTATTTTATGTTCAGCTAGAAGTAACAATATCGAGATCGCCAATCCGACTAGATACACCAACCCCAAATTCTGATAGAAATATAGGAATAACAGCAACAGAACCATAATCAGATGCAAGCCTCGAGCCATCCACAGCGCTGTTTGTAGTCCAAAATAACTAGGGATAGACCATAACCCTACCTTGCGATCAAATTCAATATCTTGCGTAGCATAGATGATGTCAAAGCCAGCAATCCACAGCATCACAATGGTTCCTAGCACAAATGGCACAAATGCAATTTCACCTGTGACAGCAAACCAAGCACCAATTGGAGCAGAGGCAATGGTAAAGCCTAAATACAGATGGCTCAACCATGTAAAGCGTTTGGTATAAGAATAAGAAGAGATCAGTAAAATCGCTACTGGTGACAATAGAAGGCACAGTGGGTTTAACATATAGGAAGCAAAAATAAAGACTGCATAGTTCAAAATAATAAAAACGATGACTTCTTTTTCATGTAATAAGCGTTTAGGTAAATGGCGATTGCTTGTCCGTGGATTTTTGCGATCAAAATCCCTGTCTACGAGACGATTAAAGGCATTGGCCCCGTTACGGGCAGCGACTAATGCAACCAATGACCAGATAAGTACATGAGAGGGGGCAAGCCCCTCGGCTGCCCAGACCATCGCAATGATGGCAAAGGGTAGTGAGAACAGCGTGTGGGAAAACATGACTAGTTCCCCGAACATTCGCGTCTTATGAAGGATCGTTTTCAAAACCATACTCCCTCCATTTCGCTTCTACCATGCTTTTGATCTCGTCTGACATCTCAATGTCGTCGGGCCATTCACGTGTATGACCTTCATTTGGCCATTTTTTGGTAGCGTCGATGCCGAGACGGTGACCAAAATAAGCGGTATTAGAAGAGTGGTCCAGCGCATCCAGGGGTCCTTCAGTTAATACAAGGTCTCGCTTAGGATCAATGTTATTAAATACTTTCCACATTACTTTGGAAACATCGTGAGGATCTACGTTCTCATCCACAATAATGATCATTTTTGTGTACATCATCTGTCCCATGCCCCATAGACCGTACATAACTTTTTGAGCGTGTTTCGGGAAAGACTTTTTAATTGAAACAATAGCGCAGTTATGGAAAACTCCCTCAAACGGTAAGTGCATATCTACGATTTCAGGTAGCATCAACTTCATGAGTGGCAAGAAAACGCGCTCTGTAGCTTTTCCAATATAGCAATCTTCCATCGGTGGTTGACCTACAATCGTTGTTGGATAGATCGGAGACGTGCGGCGTGTAACCTTCTCCACATGGAAGACTGGGTACATGTCTGCTAGCGAATAGTAGCCTGTGTGATCGCCAAAGGGTCCTTCCAAACGCAATTCATCTAACTCTACATAACCTTCCAAAATAAATTCAGCTTCAGCAGGTACAAATAATTCGTTTGTTACACATTTCACAACCTCGATCGGTTTCTTACGTAGATAACCAGCAAAGAGCATTTCATCAATCATTTTTGGTAAAGGAGCGGTTGCAGAGTAAATTAATGAAGGATCACCACCAAGTGCTACGGATACTGGCATACGCTTATACCCTAGCTTGCGGTATTTTTCATAGATTTCCTTGCCATCTTTGTGCATATGCCAATGCATGCCTGTCGTATTTTTGTCGTAGACTTGGAGGCGGTACATCCCCATGTTTTGTTGCCCTGTTTCTGGATCTTTGGTGATGACCAGCGGCAGGGTAACGAATGGTCCTGCATCCTTTGGCCAGCAATGTAGCACAGGAAGCTGTGTTAAATCAGGCTCTTCTACTACCTCTTGGCAAGGAGCAGAGGTTACTTTTTTAGGGAAAATCTTGGAGAGCTTGTATAGGTCTGGAGCCATTTTAAGCTGGTTCCATAAGCCTTTGTAATTAGCTAGATCCATAAAATTCTGCATTTCTTCCGCTACTTGATCGTAGTCCTGAACCCCTAGAGCCATGCTCATGCGTTTATCCGTGCCCATGCTATTGATTAGCACTGGATAAGGGGAATTTTTAACGTTGGTGAACAACAAAGCCTTGCCATATTGTTTGGAGATACGGTCGGTAATCTCAGTAATTTCTAAATAGCTGTCCACTTCGATATCAATCGTGTGTAGCTCACCCTGATCCTGTAAATCTTTGATAAACGCTCGTAAATTATCGTATGCCACAGTATGTTCCTCCTAGCAGGTTGTTTGACCGAGGGAGGCGCCAGAACAAAGGCTATTAATAAAACAGATGTAACAGTCTAACAGTATCTAAGCGCCTAGCTCGGTGGCACAAACCATCGGGTATTAGAGTAGTTGTTTAAAAGTATCTGCTAGTGCGTTCAGCATGCTTGTTATATCTTGCTCCGAAATGACTAGCGGAGGCTGGAAGGCGATCACGTTACGACCTACACCATTTTTTCCGATAATAAAGCCAAGATTTTTCATCTCTTCTAAAATGGTATCTACAAGAGGAGCCGCTTTCTCAGGTTCATTTGCATAAAGCTCTACACCGATCATTAAGCCCAAACCACGAACATCAGAAATAGCTGGATAAGTGGTCTGGAGTGAAAGCAATCCTTCTTTTAATTGTTTGCCGAGTTTTTCTGCACGCGCTGCCAGTTGTTCGCTCTCGATATAGGAGAGTACAGCGAGGGCTGTCATAGAAGAAACGGGGTTACCTCCAAGTGTAGAAGCAGAAGGACGATTATAATGGATAGCAATTTCATCGGTTGTAGCAAAAGCGGCAATTGGTATGCCATTACCCAAAGCTTTTGCCATAGACATGATATCTGGAACAATGCCGTAATGTTCAATGGCAAACATTTTACCCGTACGACCAAATCCAGTTTGAATTTCATCTGCAATCAATAGGACATGATGTTGCTCCAAGAGTTTCTTTGCCTCTTTGAAGTAAGAGAACGGTGCAGGAACGATTCCGCTGTTTCCTTGCATCGGTTCTACTATCATGGCTGCAATGCGGTCGCCCTTTTCCTCAAGTACTTTTCGTAAAGCGGATAGGGAACGCTCTACTGCTTCTTGTTCATTCAAGCTAGGATCGTAAGGGCGAGGAATGAAACTAACGCCTTCTTCCAAATAGTTGTCAGAGCGCCACATGGGAATGCCTGTCACGCTCATGGTCAGAAAGGTTCGACCATGCAATCCATATTCAAACGCGATAAATTCCTTTTTACCAGTGGCAAAGCGAGCGAGAGTCAAAGCAGCTTCATTCGCTTCAGAACCACTATTCACAAAAAAGGTTCGTTTCAAATTTCCTGGAAGTACGTCAGCCATTTTCTCGGCCAACTGTACATTTGGTTCCGTTAAATATATCGTGCATGTATGTTGCAATGTTTCTACTTGCTTGACGGTTGCCGCTGTAATTGCTGGATTGCAATGCCCGCATGCTACCACAGACACCCCAGAGAAAAAGTCTGTGTACGCTTTGCCGGTGCTGTCATACAAATACTGCATGTCACCGCGAACAAGCTGTGGTGGCTCTTTATAGAAATGAGCGGTGCACGGATAGAAATACTCTTTGCGTTTCTCTAAAATGCCTGATGATCCCAAGTAAGTGGTCATATCTTGCCTCGCTCCTTTTTTAAAATAGTTTAGTCAAAGGATAATGTGCCAAGAGTATATCCTGCATAGATAGGTGTGGTTTTCTCATAAAGCTCCATAGAACGCTCAGGGTGTTGAAGTGCTTCCTGATACAGGCGAATAATGGTTCGCAATTGCTCAGTCGTATAGGTAGCACCTTCAATACGGAAGTGACTGACACCAACAGCTAGCAAGTCGTTTATTACTGGTAGTAGGCAAAGTTCTTTTGCTGTGGTCAAATGATTTCGTCCGAATTGATCGCAATACACCGGATTTTCCCCTTTATCCGTTAATAACACTAGGTATTTGTTATCGACGTATTTGTTATCTTCCTCCGCAATCGGTTCCATCTCACGTGTATTTTCATACAGGTCGTGCTCTAGGTACATCACAACAGGAGAGCCATGTACTAATACTTCAGTAGGTAATGGAGATTGTTGAACGAACTCAACTAGATTTTTTTGCTTTAGCTCAACGGATGCGAAAGCGCGTGTCATGCCGAATTGCTGATAGAGCTCAACTGCTTTGTGGTTGTACAAGTTTAGTGATAGATCACTAACCATTGGCAAACCATACGGCTTAAATTTATGCATAGCACCGATATTCGTTACTACAAGCCCGTCTAATTCCACGTCCAGATTAGCTACGAATTGATTATATTGATCAAATTGAAGACCAAACATCATGCGAGGCATGCCCAGATAGATTTTGCTGGTGCCTTTTTTTGCTACAAGCTGTTTAATCTGATTTTTAGTAAATGGCAGGTCAGGCAAGAAAACATCCCCAGCTAGATAGATGTGCTCCACGCCCTCGGCGATCGCTATTTCAGCTTGCTCCTGATTATTAACACGTACACACAACTCACCTTTTGCCTTGGCAGGATTGTGATATGCTTTGAAAGCCTCCTGTAAGGCGTCTATACGCTGTTCACGAATTTCGCGTTCTTCTGTTGTTGTACTAAAGACTTTTCCTGTGCTGTAGAATTTTCCTGTACCCTCGTAGCGCCGATTAATGTAATCAAGCCCAGGCTTACCAAAGGCATATCCTGTACTAAAGTCGCGTTTGCGGTTTTCAAATAATGATTGTTTATCTTTGCAACGATCAAAACCGATTGGGTCATCTATATAACGGTCAATAGCATCACCGTAGCTATTGATTAACGTAACCAGAAATTCCTTATCGCGCATACGACCTTCAATTTTAAATGAGGTAATTCCAGATTCAATTAACTCTGGAATATGCTCGTACATGTACATATCCTTAGCTGCGAGTGGGTATTCGGTTGGGTAGACATAGCCGTCCTTCTTCACGCGATAGTCCCAACGGCAAGGCTTCATGCACCGTCCACGGTTACTGCTGTTACCAAATAACATGGAGCTATATAAGCAGTTGGCACCGTGTACCGTACACATGTCACCATGAACAAAGTATTCAAATTCCATATTAGTCAATGCTTGCAGTTGTTTCGCAGTTTGCAAATCCATTTCACGAGATGCAACCACGCGTGTTACACCTAGTGTTTTTAAGGCTTCAATCATTTCAAGATTGTGTACGTTCATCATGACGGAAGAGTGAAGGGGCACCGTCAATTTTTGTTCCTGAATCAGTGGAAAAATCGCCATGTCCTGCACAATTAGACCATCGGGGCGAATGCTATCTAGAAAGCGTAGGTATGTTTTAGCTTCTTCTACATCTGCTTCATCAAACAGATTATTAACGGTAATATAAACACGCTTGCCTCTGTCATGAGCTATTTGAATCGCTTGCTCCAATTCCTCATGGGTCAAGTTATAGCCTTTACGCATCAATCGCATATTAAGTACAGGTCCACCGAAATAAATCGCATCGCAATTCGCCTCTACGATGGTTTGAAAAATCTCAAATGTTCCAGCAGGTGCCAATAATTCAATTTCTTTTTCATTAAAATAACGAGCCATTTGTAAAACCTCCACATTCATTTAAAAATGAATCCTACAATGATATTCATGGTGAGAAACAAACATAAAAAGATCGTATCATTACGTTTCCACGCTAACGTTTCATATGGGGTTCGGGGCGCACCTAGCACATAACCGCGGGCTTCCATTGAATAAACCAGGTCTTCAGCTCGGCGAAATGCACTTACTGTTACAGGAACCAACAGTGACAACAGCATTTTGCTTTTTTCACGCCAAGGTAAGTCAGCCAGATCAGCACCACGGGAAGCTTGGGCTTTTAATATCTTCTGCGTTTCTTCAAAAATGGTTGGGATGAAGCGTAAGGAAATACTGATCATTAGCCCCAGTTTTTCGGGAGAGATGCCAGTAAAACGGAATGGTTGCAAGATTCCCTCTACACCTTTTGCTAATGATAAGGGTTTAGTTGTAAAGGTTAACAAAGAGGTGAACGAGAGTAATAAGATCATGCGCCAAGCCGTCAAACAAGCAAGACGTACTCCTTCTGCATGGATAGAAAGCGGTCCCATGGAAAGCAATAAACGTCCTTCATTCATAAATAAAAGTTGAAACAGAAATAAGAAGAAAATAAGAAAACGTAATGGTTTGACTGCTTTCATGAAAAAACGTAATGGAATTTGACTGCTCGCCATGATGCCTGTAGCAAATAGAAAAACAACAACACATGCGAGTAAGGAATGAGACAGCATAATTAAAAGAACAAAAAGAAACATCCCTAGTAATTTGGCACGAGGGTCTAGATGATGCAACCAGCTATCCGTGTCAATATAGCGCCCAAACATTACTTTGTTTAACACGGTTGATCACCTGCTTGCTGCTTCTTTGATTTGTTCAGACGCATTTTCAGTTCTCCAAGATATCTGGCCCAGCCTTGCACAGATTGATCAGCAGGAAGGGGGAATTCAGGAAATCTTCGACGAAAAGCTTGCTGAAATCGAAGCTGAGCGGGAACAGTAATTCCGAGTGTGGTGAAAATTTCGCTTTGTTCACTTAGCTCATTTACCGTACCCTGAAAGGCGACCGTTCCTTTCTGCATAATGACCACCTGATCACAGTAAGGCAGGACCTCATCTAATCGATGAGTTACCATAAGTACAGTCTTCTGTTCCTGTTTACACAAATGATGTAAAAGTTGTAGAAGTTCTTGCCGGCTCTTACAATCCAATGTAGCGGTCGGTTCATCTAACACGAGAATGTCCGGGTTCATTGCGAGTATAGAGGCGATTGCCACTTTTCGCATTTGACCACCGCTTAATTGAAAAGGATTCTTGTCTAAAAGCTCTGCATCTAATTTCACTTGTTCTAAAGCTTTTAAGGCCAATGCTTTCACTTGGTCGGATGAAGCGCCATAATTTTTCGGTCCAAAAGCAATTTCATGCTCCACCGTATCAGCAAACATTTGATGCTCAGGAAATTGAAAAATAAGTCCAACGCGTTGACGAAGCTGGCGAATGCCTTTTTTTGCATGCTGAGGTGTAAGTACATGATCTAGAACATGGACACGTCCATTTGTTGGTAACAGAATGCCATTCGTGTGTTGTAATAAGGTTGATTTTCCACAACCACTAGGTCCAATGATGGCTGTAAACGATCCTGTTGCAAGCTCTAGATTGATATGATCCAAAGCGGTTTCCTGAAACATGTTGCCAACTTGATAGGAATGGGTTACTTCATGAAAGTGAATCGCCATAAGTCCTCCATCAAATCTTGTTCATCTGAATGAACAGGTATATCTGGATGTAAGTCATGAATCATCTGACTCACTGCCCAGGTAAAAGGCAAATTGAGATGGCAAGCAGTAAGCCATTCGGGATGCGAAAATAGCTCATGTGGAGTGGTATCAGCCAGTAATTTCCCTCCAGATAGAGCTATCACTCGATCAGCCGCCAGGATTTCTTCTGCATCATGGGTAATAGATAAGCTTGTGTAAGAACCCTCCTGATGCAACTCACCAATCAGTTTTCCTATCTCGTTTTTCGCTGTCTCATCAAGCATGGAAGTTGCTTCGTCAAAAATGATGATGCTTGGTTGCATAGCAAGTATGGAGGCAATCGCCACTCGTTGTTTTTGTCCCCCAGATAGTTCATCGGGATGTTTATGTAAGAAGTGGCTTATTTCTAATTTTTCAGCGTAGTGGATTAATCTGTCATGCATCACAGAACGTCCAAGACACAAGTTTTCAAGACCAAATAGGATATCATCGGCAACAGTTGTACCTACAAATTGATTTTCAGGATTCTGAAATACCATGCCAATCTGTTTGCGGATAGTAGGTAAGCTTTCGTCCGATAACATCTGACCTGCTACACAAATTTCTCCTTGTGTGTGTCGATGTAGGCCATTCAACAATTTAACTAAAGTGGATTTTCCACAGCCATTATGACCAACGATGGCGATGCGTTCCCCTTGGTTGATGTGCAAAGAGATATCCGTGAGAAGGGGGGCTGGTTAGGAAATTGAAACGAGACAGAATGAAGCTCAATCAACGGTTGCTGGGTCATAGCCGTCACCTACTTTCTACGTACGTCTTAGCTTAGTCAACTGGAACGAATGGTTGAAATAAAGCCATCTTGGATAGAGAACGAACAAGATAACGAACAGCTATTCCGATAAATATGCCAGTAAGAATTCCTGTTATCAGCAAGGCTGGAAGATAGTAGAAGATTTTGCTCGTCTGAAAAATAAGTACAGCTGCGGTTAATTGCCCAATGTTATGTGCGACGCCGCCTAGAATACTAATGCCGATCAAACTAAGCGATTTTCCAGTCAGCTTCATTAATCCGAACATAACGATGAAACTAAATAAAGCACCAAAGAAACTAAATAAAAAACTGGAGAACGTACCTAAAATCATGGCTGTTAGTAATGTTTTTAATATCACTAGGGTAAAGGCATCTTTACCAGACAGAAAATATAGGCAGGCTAGTACCATGATGTTGGCTAGTCCCAGCTTAGCCCCGGGCATTTGTAAGTTAATGGGGAGTGTGGATTCGATTAGCCCAAGCACAACAGATACGGCAGCAAAAATGGCGATAATCACTACTTTTTTCAATGACTGTGATTGCGTTTCCATTTGTGAGGAATTATTGGGCAAGGCCATCTATGTCAGCTCCTTCATCTGAAATGATTTCCACTAGGACGCGATGAGGCAAGCAAACAATGGTTTGACTCGGCTCGGTGATAAAGCCAAAGGATAGGCAGACTTTATCGTCACAATCAGCTTCAAACATTTCAATGCCAAAATCATGCACCTTAAGAATGTTCTGACCATGATCGGTATCGACCGTGATTATTTGTTCTTCTTTGGTAAGCTCAATGGTCTTGTATAATTGGTTATTAACGGTAATTTTTGCTACTTTATGGACATTGTGCAAATTTTCACTTGAACCTGTGTTATAGTAACGCGGCACAAGAAAAACGAGAGCCACGACGAGCACAATGCCAATTAAAATAAGATCTGCTCGTTTCATGTTTTTTTCTCCTGTTATAATTTTTTTTGATTTACAAATAATGCAATGCCAATACGTATTATACACGATCTAAAATATGTAGGTGTGACACTCTTCCTTTCCAAAAGGATTTTCTAATGGTATAATGCGCCACGTTCACTTTTGTCCGTAAGTCTAAGCTTACAAGGGTGGTTCTTTGGATAAGAGTGGGTAAAACTCCCGTTGCGACCTTATTTTTGGCACAAGACGGGAAAACAGCGGAGGTCTGGCATCATGAAACACAAATTTTCGCTTCTGTTTTTTTTAATACTCAGCCTCATTTTAAATGGTTGTGCCTCAAAACCCTATGAAGAAAGTGTGAACACTGCGATCCAACCACATTCTGAAAGTTATTTCATCTATGACACGATTGTGACTGTGCGTGTGTATGACGATCGAGTGACGGACCAGCATTTTAAAGAGCTGGACACTCGCATGAAAGAAATTGAATCTCATTTAAGTCGTACATTACAAGGTAGTGAGGTTTATCGGATCAATGAACAAGCGGGAAAACAAGCTGTACCTGTATCGGTTGAAACCTATGAAGTAATTACAAAATCTATGAAATATGCGGAGTTATCAGAAGGGTGTTTTGATCCAGCGATCGGTCCATTGGTCAGTTTGTGGAATATTGGGCAAGATAATGCAAAGGTACCTTCGGAAGAGAACATCAAAAAGATGTTGCAGGTGATTGATTATCATCAAATTGTTTTAGATGATGCAAAGCGGACGGTGTTTTTGAAGCAGCCAAACATGGCAATTGATTTAGGCGGGATCGGTAAAGGGTATGCTGCCGACCAAATTGCTGCTTATTTAAAAGAAAACGACTTTAACAGTGCCATTATTGATTTGGGTGGGAACATTCTAGCGCTTGGAAAAAAGCCGAACGGAAATGATTGGACTATTGGTATCCAAGATCCAGATCGTAACCGTGGCAATCAACTAGGTAAATTAAAAGTTACAAATAAGACGGTGGTTACGTCAGGGATTTACGAACGTTATTTCGAAGAGAATGGCAAGCATTACCATCATATTTTAAACCCAGCAACAGGATATCCTGTTGAAAATAATTTGTTTGGCGTTAGCATCATTACGAATGAATCTGCCGATGCGGATGCTTTGTCAACAACCGGATTTGCATTAGGCTTGGAAAAAGGGATGTCCTTTATGGAAAGCTTGCCAAATGTAGAGGCTATTTTTATCACAAAAGATAAAAAGGTTCACATTACTGGCGGCTTAAAAGGTAATTGGGAATTGACCAATGAACAATACCAGATGGCAAATTAGGTACATGCTCCTCACAGCTTAATGAATAACAAAAATAAAATAAATACAGTTTGTTAGCACTCTTTTCACTCAATAAAACCGTCAGATGAACGTAACGTTCGTTTGATGGTTTTTTCCAATGGTTTAAAAGTATATCGCCAAGGCTTGGGCATATACTGATTGTATAAACGGGTGGGGGTGAACCACGTGCAAACAGTATCCGTATTCCTACAATCTACTCATCAACACTACATCGAGCGGTTCCGTCATATTCTTCAGAGCATGCAGGAGATGATAGATACGTCCCCCGTTCGCATTGAGTGCCGGGTAGAGGAGCATGAATGTCATACACAGTTTCGCTTTGTTAGTTGGTCACGGGAAGAGTATACCTGTGATACCTTGGAATATATGGCTTCCTTTGTTGCTTTAGTTATTACTGAGTGGACCATGCAGGTTGTGGAAGTAGAGATGTTGCGTTCCTTTTTAAAACGGAAAGAACATAGGGCTCTTATTCATAAGTTTGACGAGATCTATCCTTATATTCAATTTGTGTTCCATGAGTTGGATGAAGTGCGTGAAAATATGAACCGCTCCACACGCAAAGCAGCCATTTATGAACAGGTTTTGCAATATATAGAGGAAGAACAATACCTTTATTTGGAAGGTTTCGTGAAATTTCGTTTGAAAAACTACCATATTTTGTTGGACAAGGCTTTTGACATGGGCTTGCAACAATATCAACAGGACAAGGAGTATCAGGAGTTTGTTGAATTACTCCGCTTCTTTGTTTCGAAACAGGAGCATCGTTATCCACTTGTTCATGTCGTGTTGCGGGAGTCGCACGAATTTTTTATGTATGATCAAGAAGATACCAAGATAGACCTGAGCCAATTGGAAGCCATTTTGGGATTTAAGCCAGATCGTCAAGAGGATTATATCGTGAGTGCATTAATTGCGCTTGCACCTGAAAAGATTGTTATTCATGGAGCGGAAGAGAGTAGCCTCTTGTTGCAGACGATGCAGGCTGTATTTGGGGATCGTGTATTGGCGTGTGTGAGTTGTGCTCATTGTTTAACGACTCCTGGAAATCTTGACTTCCAATTCTCCAGTCACTATAATACATAAGTAATAAGAGTCAAATACAGTGAGAAGGACAAGAATCTTGTTTTAGCGTTCTAGAGAGGGGAGCCATGGCTGAGAGCTCACCACGCAGCGAACAATGATTTACCACCTTCGAGTAGCGGCTGGGAACGGCATTTTGCCTAGTATCGGTCAGCCGGTGTGAAACCGTTATCGTTTACGTAGAGGGATTTATCCTAAGCAACAGGGGATAAATCTGAACTAGGGTGGTACCACGAGAAAATAAGCGCTCGTCCCTTTTGGGATTGAGCGTTTTTTTATTTTTTAAATTGCTCGGGTTAGCTCGGGCGATGATACACATACGGAAGGGAAGTTATGAAAATGGCACAAGTAAAAGTAACTCTGCCAGACGGCTCTGTTCGTGAATACGAAGCGGGCGTAACAATTGAAGATATCGCAGGTTCCATTAGCACTAGCTTGAAGAAAAAAGCGGTAGCAGGAAAAGTAAATGGCAAGGTTGTAGATTTATCTACACCTATCCAAGAAGATACAAACGTGGAAATTGTGACACTTGATACGAAAGACGGCGTGGAAGTATATCGCCACAGTACAGCCCATTTGCTAGCTCAAGCGGTAAAACGTGTATTCGGTAGCGAGGTTAAATTCGGGATTGGTCCTGTAATTGAGGACGGTTTCTACTATGATATGGATATTCCAGTTAGCTTAACGCCTGAAGATCTAATCAAATTGGAAGCTGAAATGAACAAGATTATCAAGGAAAACTTGAAGATCGAGCGTAAAGAAGTAAGTCGTGAAGAAGCGATGCGCATCTTTGGCGAATTAAATGATCATTTGAAGCTAGAATTAATTCGTGACTTACCAGAGGATTCCGTCATCACGATGTACCATCAGGGTGAATTCTTTGACCTATGCCGTGGACCTCATTTGCCTTCCACTGGAGTAATTAAAGCATTCAAATTGATGAGTGTGGCAGGTGCTTACTGGCGTGGTAACTCTGATAACCAAGTATTACAACGCGTATATGGCACAGCTTTCCCGAAAAAAGCAGACATGGATGAACACTTGCACTTCTTAGAAGAAGCGAAGAAACGCGACCATCGTAAATTGGGAAAAGAACTAAGCTTGTACATGTTCTCGGAAGAAGCACCAGGTATGCCTTTCTATCTGCCTAACGGTATGACGATCCGCAACGAGCTGGAGCAATTCTCCCGTCGTTTGCAAGACCTAGCTTTATACGAGGAAGTTCGTACACCATTCATGATGAACCAACGTCTATGGGAGCAATCCGGTCACTGGGATCACTATCATGAGAATATGTATTTCTCAGAAGTAGACAACACAACGTTCGCCCTTAAACCGATGAACTGTCCTGGTCATATGCTGATTTATAAAAACGAGATGCATTCTTATCGCGATCTACCAATTCGCTACTCCGAGTTCGGACAGGTGCATCGTCATGAGTACTCTGGTGCGTTAAATGGTATGTTACGTGTTCGTACGTTCTGTCAGGATGATGCACACGTGTTCGTACGTCCTGATCAGATTGAGGCGGAAATTAAAGGCATGATCCAACTAATCGATAAAATTTACAGTGTATTTGGCTTCAAATACAGTGTAGAGCTATCTACTCGTCCAGAGGATTCTATGGGATCTGATGAACTGTGGGATATTGCAGAAAGCTCTTTGAAAAACGTATTGGATGAACTAGGTATGGATTACGAAATCAATGAGGGCGATGGCGCATTCTATGGTCCAAAAATTGACTTCCAAATCACAGATGCTCTGAAACGTAGTCACCAATGCGGAACAATTCAGTTGGACTTCCAATTGCCTGAAAAATTCGATCTAAGCTATATTGGACAGGATAATGAGAAGCATCGTCCGGTTGTTTTGCACCGTGCTATGTATGGTTCACTTGACCGCTTTATCGGTATTTTGGTTGAACATTATGGCGGTGGGTTCCCAACTTGGCTTGCACCAATACAAGCTCGTTTGATGACGATTAATGAAGTGCATGTTCCTTATGCAGAAGAAGTGCGCAAGCAATTGCTACAAGCGGGTATTCGTGTAGAGCTAGATTCCCGTAATGAAAAAATCGGTTACAAAATCCGCGAAGCCCAAATGCAAAAAATCCCGTATATGCTGGTTATCGGGGAAAAAGAAATGGAAGAGGGAGCATTATCCGTACGTAAACGCGGAGAAGGCGATCTAGGCAGTAAGCCGGTTGCTGATGTATTGGCTCATCTTCAAAATGAAATTCTAGAAAGAAAATAAGTACAACACTTGACAAACACCTAACTGTTATGTGATACTACTTAGGTGTGATAACTTCACATTTCGAGATTGAAGCAGAAGCGCCCAGCTTCTCACCTGAATCGACGTCTAGCTGGACAGTTGACGGGTCTAACGTATGCAAAGCCTCCGATTCATTCGTTGTTTTGCTAAAGGTGAGATTAAATGCGGGCGCTATAGCGTCCGCATTTTTATGTGTGTGGCGATTGATGACTATTGATCGCCACATGCTTATGAAAAGCTTTCAACTATGCAATACCAGCTTTTCTACTATCCGTTTTTGCTCTCGAAAGACTATGGAGGTGGCAAATCATTAGCAAGGATCAAATGTTGGTGAATGAGGCGATTCGTGCTCGAGAAGTACGCTTGATTGGTGCAAACGGTGACCAATTAGGTGTAGTACCACTGAGAGAAGCATTACGTATTGCACAAGAATCTGAATTAGATCTTGTCAACGTAGCTCCTACAGCAAAACCTCCTGTTTGCCGTATTATGGACTTTGGTAAGTTCAAGTATGAGCAATCGAAAAAGGAGAAAGAAGCTCGCAAGAACCAAAAAATTGTTGAGCTGAAGGAAGTTCGTTTTTCCTCTAACATTGAGGAACACGATTTCCAAACGAAACTTCGCAATGTGCTAAAGTTTCTGGGTGAGGAACACAAAGTGAAATGTACGATTCGTTTCCGCGGACGTGAAATTACCCACTCTCAAATCGGACAACAGGTGCTGGAACGCGTGGCAGCCGCTTGTGAACAGGAAGCAACGGTTGAACGTAGACCCAAAATTGAAGGTCGTAGCATGATTATGATCTTAGCTCCAACTCCGAAATCGGAAAAATAGGATACGAGACAGGAGGATTTCCCAATGCCTAAAATGAAAACTCACAGTGGAGCAGCAAAACGCTTCAAAAAGACTGGTAGCGGTCGTTTGAAACGTGATTCTGCTTACACGAGCCATTTGTTTGCTAACAAGAGCACTAAAGCGAAGCGTCATCTTCGCAAAGGTGGCATGGTTTCTAAAGGAGACCAAAAACGCATTGAGCAAATGATCACTTACTTGTAAGATTCATTTCTGCTCATTTTCCGTAACGAAAAATTATCTAGCATGAGCTCCATAAGCGTCTTACGTAGACCGCCATGCTACAGATCAGGAGGAATTAATTATGCCAAGAGTTAAAGGTGGCATTGTGTCGCGTCGTCGTCATAAGAAAATCTTAAAATTAGCCAAAGGTTACTTTGGTTCTAAACACCGTCTGTTTAAATCAGCTAATGCACAAGTAATGAAGTCTCTGATGTACGCTTATCGTGACCGTCGTCAGAAAAAACGTGACTTCCGCAAATTGTGGATCACTCGTATCAACGCTCAAGCTCGCATGAATGGTCTGTCTTACAGCCGTTTGATGCACGGTTTGAAACTAGCTGGTGTTGAAGTAAACCGCAAAATGTTAGCTGATCTAGCTGTTAACGATAAAGCTGCTTTCAACGACATTGCTACAGTTGCTAAAAGCAAATTGAACGCGTAAGAACGTTCTTTTAGAAAAAGGTTGCCGAGTTTCCTCGGCAGCCTTTTTTTGATTCATGCGGGAGAAAAATTCTTGACTTTAGCTGAACTGTCTGATAATTTTAGAATCAATACAAATTGAATAGCATGACTTCTTATCCAGAGAGGCGGAGGGACTGGCCCGTTGATGCCCGGCAACCACTTGTTTTATAAACGAGATGGTGCTAATTCCTGCAGAACATTAAGTTCTGAAAGATGAGAAGGTTTGCTTACGGATCTCTTTGCGTAGCCAAAGCCTTCTTTCATCGAAAGAAGGCTTTTTTATTTGTAAATAAAGTGGGACGACAGAGGAGTGGAATTGATGAAGCATATTGATACACGTTTGGCACAAATCGGGGTAGGGAAAGACAAAACAACGGGAGCAATCAGCTTTCCCATCTATCATGCAACGGCATATCGTCATCCGGCATTGGGTGAAAGCACAGGATTTGACTATACTAGGACGGCTAATCCGACGCGAACGGTGCTTGAGGAAGCTATCGCTAATTTAGAAGGGGGAGACGGTGGTTTTGCTTGCTCATCGGGAATGGCGGCGATTCAAACCATTTTGGGGTTGTTCTCCTATGGTGACCATTTAGTTGTCTCGCTCGATCTGTATGGAGGGACATATCGACTATTTGAACAAATCATGAAGCGATATGGAATAACCTGCACCTACGTTGATATGTGCCAACCGGAGCTAGTGGAAGCGGCTATTACCAGCGAGACACGTGCGTTGTTCATAGAAACACCTACCAATCCACTTATGCAAATTACCGATTTGCGATCCGTTGTCGATATTGCCAAACGCTATCAATTGCTGTCCATTATTGACAATACCTTTATGACTCCCTATTATCAGCGACCGCTGGAGCTAGGAGCAGACATCGTCTTTCACAGTGCTACCAAGTATTTAGCTGGACATAATGATGTGCTATCTGGTTTGATCGTGACCAGAGGTACCGAGCTGACAGAAAAGATTAGTTTGTTGCATAATTCCATAGGAGCGGTACTTGGTCCACAGGATTGCTGGTTGGTGATGCGTGGCCTAAAAACGTTGGCATTGCGCATGGATCGCCATCAATCAAATGCTTTTGCTGTGGCTGACTTTTTACAAACTCATCCAGCAGTGTCAGAGGTCTTTTACCCTGGATTACCTACTCATCCGGGATATGATAGTCAGACGGAACAAGCAAGTGGCTATAGCGGAATGGTTTCCTTCCGCATCAAGGAACAATCTCTGGTCCCTATCTTTTTAAAACAATTACAAGTTATTTCATTTGCAGAAAGTCTGGGAGGCGTAGAATCCTTGTGCACCTATCCGGCTACGCAGACACATGCAGATATTCCGGTTGAAGTGCGAGAACAAGTAGGTGTATGCAACCGATTGCTTCGCCTATCAGTGGGAATTGAACATCGTGATGATTTGATAGCTGACCTGAAACATGCCTTGGACAAATGTTTACAAATAGAGGAGTGTATCCGATGAATTTTGCAACCAAAATCCTTCATGGTACGTGTGGAATGGATCGAGTGACGGGAGCCTCTAGCATCCCGATCTACCAAGCCTCTACTTTTCACCAATATGATATTGACCAGCCTGGTACTTATGATTATGCACGGTCAGGGAATCCGACTCGTCAAGCACTAGAAGAAACAATTGCAGTACTAGAAGGGGGAAAGCGTGGTTTTGCATTTTCTTCTGGAATGGCTGCTATTTCCAGCGTATTTTTATTATTTTCAAGTGGCGATCATTTGGTAGTAGCTGAAGATGTCTATGGGGGAACATTTCGTTTTTTAACTACAGTGCTAGAACGGATGCAAATTGAAGTGACCTTTGTGGATACCACCCAACTGTCTTTGGTGGAAGCAGCTATTCGTTCTAACACAAAAGCCGTTTTTCTAGAAACACCATCCAATCCGACGTTAAAAGTAACTGATTTGCGGGGAGTAATTGCAATTGCTAAACGACACGGGCTTATAACAATCGTGGACAATACCTTTATGACTCCGTACTACCAACGACCACTGGAGTTAGGAGCAGATATTGTTTTGCATAGTGCTACCAAGTTTATCGGAGGACATAGTGACGTAGTAGCCGGTCTTGCAGTGACTAAAACAAAGGAATTAGGACAAAAATTATATGCCATTCAAAATGGATTTGGCGCCATTCTTGGTGTACAGGATAGCTGGCTGGTGATGCGTGGCTTAAAAACATTAAAAGCACGCTTGGATATTTCGACTCGCAATGCATCGGTTGTTGCAGATCATTTAGCAGAGCATCCTTTGGTGAAAAGGGTCTATTATACAGGTTTGTCCACCCATGATGGACATGAAATTCAAGAGACTCAAGCAAATGGACACGGAGCAGTCCTCTCCTTTGACTTGGGCAGTCGTGAACGGGTGAAGGCTTTATTCGATAACGTGCAATATGCTCTCGTGGGAGTTAGCCTGGGGGGAGTAGAGAGTATTCTGTCATATCCAGCACAAATGTCACATGCGGCTATGCCGAAAGCTGAACGAGAAAAGCGTGGAATCACAGATGGATTGGTGAGGCTATCGCTTGGAGTAGAGGACGTGACGGATGTGTTGGCTGACTTAGAGCGTGGTCTGAAAGCCGGGGAGAAAATAGAGGAGCAAGTGAATGTGTAGGGTTTATGAAAAAAAGTGAAAGACTTTCATTCGTCGTTTGGCAAAAGAAGCCTCCTTTTAATAAAAAGGGGGTTTTTGTATATTACAATACTTCGAAATTCAGTTACTCTCCTAATGGTAAGGATATCTTGTTGCTCATAGAGTCGGGAACATATCATGAAGGCATTTTAGGATACATTGATCAGGGAAAGAAAGAGTTTGTTACGCTCGCTGGGGAAATCACCAAAGTAAACAAAGAGGAAGATAGTTTAGCAGGGATGCAAGAGCAATGGCTGGTAGAGTGGCTAAGCGATCAAGAAATTGTCTTATATCATAATGGGTTTTCTGCCATTGACTTTGCCATCAAAAAAGAAAAAGCCTTGCCTAGGAAAAAAACAAGCCAACCATTTGACCGTTATTATCTAGGGATGAATGCGGGCCAACGGATTTATTTGCTTGATATCATTCGACAAGATATTACTACAGTGATGAGGCTGGGTTCATTTGATGCCAAGGGGAACGGATATCAACAAGAATCTCAGATCACCATACCAGGGCTGGATGTTGCATTGTTGAGAAGGGAAACCGTGTTTTCCCCTGCGCAAAAACGAAGTGCATTTATGGTGTACACGTATGCAGAAGAACGGAAGGAAAGACCTGTTACGCTATACGTGTGGGATACGGAACAGAAGAAGATGATACTCGAAAAAGAGGTCATAGAAAGAGGCAACATGAGATGGGTTGACGAACAAACATTATTATTGGGAACGCAACGGATATCATTACCGGAAAAATAAACAGGAACAAAGAAAAATCCAGCTTTTCTGACCTGTATGGCCAGATGGCTGGATTCCTTTGGATCTAGGAAATCGCAAACACATATCCCTTCCCTTTATCTATATATTTTTTTTCAATCAAGGTGCTGGTTTTGATAACGGGGGCCGGGTGGAATTGACGTTTGGTGAGTGCCTGAGCTGTTTGAAAGGCTGCCTCCTCCGTTTCCGCAATCACGGCGGCTACCAGACTTTTATCCTCCGTTGTCACGATCTCAACATGGTATAGGAACATGGGATTTCCCTCTTTTCGTACTTACTGGTTTCAAAAGGTAGCTTAGCAGCCAACTGTGCTAGGACTACTGTCTAGTATGTAAACGGTCACTTAAACTTACACACTCACGCTCGCGATAATTTGCGTAAAATGCTCCTGGATATTGGCGGTTCCGAATCGGCGAGCAAACTGGTGGAACTTTTCTCCCGTCTCCCGTTCAGTTTTAAATAATTCCACAAGCTGAGCGATAACAGGAGCTACCCGATCTGCGACGACACGCCCCTTTAGACGACTATTAAATTGAGCATCTGGACCTAGGCTGCCTCCAACGAAAAAATCATAAGCATCCACAGTACCTTCTGCGGTTTTGACTAAAGTCCCTTGCAATCCGATATCGGCTATTTGTTGCTGACCGCAGGAATTAGGACATCCGATCATGTGGATTCTCACTGGTGTATCAATTTCTACGTGAGCATCTAGCCAGTGGGCAATAGAAGTCATCCGTGCTTTTGTCTCAACGATTGCCAAGTTGCAAAATTCATTTCCCGTACAGGAGACAGCATGCCCAATGAAGGTTCGAGGGGTAGGGGAATAACGTGTGAGCAAGGTTTCTGCAAGCAAGGAGTCCAGCTTGTCATCAGGAATGTTTGGCAGAATAATATTTTGCGAGTTAGTGGTGCGAATGGAGCCATTTCCGTAGCGATCAGCTAACTCGGCCAACTCGGCTAGGTCTTCAGCAGTGAGTCGTCCCACTGGCAATAGTAACCCTACATAATGTAGACCGGGCTGTTTTTGCTTATGAACGCCGGTAAAGTAGCCTGCATTCCAGCCAACTGTCCGATCTTCCCCACGTTCTTCTAAGGGTCCTGTCAATTCTAATAATTTCTCTGTAAATTTCTCAGGTCCCCAATCTGCCATTAAAAATTTGAGGCGAGCCTGATGTCTCTTCTCGCGATAACCATAATCTCGGAAGATACGTGTAACAGCATCTGCTACCTGCACAACCTCTGTAGGTAAGACGAAGATAGGTAATTGCTTTGCCAGATAAGGCTTAGCAGACAGACCACCGCCTACCCAAACGTGAAACCCGATCTGTTCTCGACCATTTATGATTTTAGACGCAGGAGTAAAAGCAAGATCATTTATCTCTGCATGTCCGGTATTGTAGATGTTTGCGGAGATAGACAATTTATATTTACGTGGGAGATTTGTAAATTCGGGATTTAATAAAAAATGTTCTTCCAGCTGATTTACAAGGGGTTCAGTATCCATGAGTTCATAAGGATCGATGCCTGAGAGTGGATTTCCGACGATCGTACGCGGAACATCTCCGCAAGCTTCATATGAGAACAAACCCACACGCTCCATGCGATCAAATACATCTGGAAGGTCTGGTGTGGTTAACCAATGAAACTGCACGGCTTGTCGAGTCGTGATATCTACTAAATTGCGTCCATATTCTCGACTGATTTCTGCGAGAGTTCTTGCTTGGTCTGCGCTTAAAATCCCTCCTGGAATGCGGACTCTCATCATAAAAAAACCGTTTCCTTTAGGTTTTTGTTCGTAGATTCCTGCCCATTTAAAAAAGGCAAGATCGTCAGCAGAAAACGCCTGATATCCTTTTGAACCAAGCCTTCGTATCGTATCGATAATATCCATGCCATCACGTTCTAATTTTGTAAGTTCAAACGCATGTAATTTACTCTTATCCGCTTCCCAAGGGCGAGATTGCTGATCGCTCATTTCAATGATCCTCCCTTAATTCATATCGTTTTTGTCGGAATACTTTGAACTGAGTATAACCGCTGAATACAACAAGGTCAATAAGAAAAAACGAAATAGTTTGAATTGACACAACGAAAATAAATGGCTATGATGTAGGGCAAATACTTTCAAATCCTACTTTAAAACTTGGTTTTCAAGTGATGAGTTTTTCCATCCTCAGTCGCAAGTTAGCTTTGCAATCGTGATAGGCAAGCATCCTTAAGAGAGCGTGCGACATAAGATGAGTAGATGAATGCTGTGAAAGAGAGGTAGAGAAATGAACGAATTGACATTGGATGAGGTTCAGTTGTTGGCTGATCGATTCGATCAAGCAGAAGCAGAAGAATTGCTGGCTTGGGCAACAGAAACCTATGGTTCCAAAATTGTACTTGCATCCAGCTTCGGGGCGGAGGATGTAGTGCTAATTGATATGCTGCAAAAGATTGCACCAAAAACGCCTGTATTTTACCTGGATACAAATAAACATTTTAGAGAGACGTATGAAACTCTTGATCGACTTGAGGAGCATTATGGCACCTCTTTTATTAAGGTTTCTCCTTTATTAACGCTGGAAGAACAGAGTGCACAGCATGGAGATGAGCTGTGGAAAAGCAATCCTACGACCTGTTGTAACATCCGAAAAGTAGAGCCATTAACACGGATTTTGACCAACTACGAGGCGTGGATTACAGGGATTCGCCGTGATCAGGCTCCAACGCGCGCTAACAGCAAAAAAGTAGAGTGGGATGAGAAGTTTAACCTTGTAAAATGTAATCCGCTAGCGGCATGGACGAGTGAGGATGTGTGGGCGTATATCCGAAGAAATGAGGTTATTTATAACCCTTTGCACGACCAACATTATCCGAGTATTGGCTGTTCGGTCTGTACACGTATAGTGCTTCCCGGAGAGGACCCTCGTGCTGGACGCTGGTCGGGTTTTGAAAAAACGGAGTGTGGCTTGCACAAATAAAGACCTGGAGATAAGCCTAGAGATAGGAACGACTAGAAAGGAATGAGGAGAATCGTGGCAGAACAATATTCAGCACATGGTGGGGTTCTAGTAAATCGCTTGTTATCCCCTGTGTTTCTAGAAGAGAATAATCAACGTTTACATCCTTATCGCGCCATTACCGTGGATGAGTGGACATTGTCTGATATTGATTGCATCGCGATAGGAGCCTTTTCTCCGCTAAAGGGCTTCCTGACAGAAAAAGAGTATGATTCAGTGATAGAACGTATGCGTTTGCCAGATGGAACAGTTTGGACGGTACCGATTACATTGGCAGTTCCTGAAGAATATAGCGATTTATCTATAGGTGAAAAACTGGTGTTGCGTGGACTGGATGGCAAGAATTATGCCGTACTTACGGTAAAGGATGTCTATCAACCTGACAAAAAGAGAGAAGCCATTCAGGTATATCGCACGACAGATATAGCACACCCTGGGGTGGCTAAGCTGCATCAGCGGCCGTCTTATTATGTGGGTGGAAGTATTAAAGTGATTCAGCGTCCAAAACCAGAATTGTTTGCTAATTATTATTATACGCCGAGTGAAACGAGAGATTTTTTTAGACAGATTGGTTGGAAAAGTATTGTAGGGTTTCAAACGAGAAATCCGGTACATCGGGCACATGAGTATATCCAGAAAGCGGCTTTAGAAATCGTAGATGGGCTATTTCTAAATCCACTAGTAGGTCAAACGAAATCCGACGATGTGCCTGCCCATGTCAGAATGAAAAGTTACTTCGTTTTACTGGAAAAATATTATCCTAAAAATCGGGTTTTTTTGGGAGCATTTCCTGCGGCGATGCGTTATGCAGGGCCTCGGGAAGCCGTTTTTCATGCAATGGTCAGAAAAAATTATGGATGCACGCATTTTATCGTCGGACGAGATCACGCAGGAGTGGGCGATTATTATGGCACATATGACGCCCAACATATTTTTTCTGAATTTACACCTAAAGAGTTAGGAATTACTCTACTATTTTTCGAGCATAGCTTCTTCTGTCAGGCGTGCCAAGGAATGGCTACAACGAAAACATGTCCACATAACAAAGCACATCATGTTGCGTTATCAGGTACTAAGGTACGGGAATTACTACGTAACGGGATTACTCCGCCACCTGAATTTTCTCGTCCAGAAGTGGCACAGGTGTTAATTCAAGGTCTTCGGGAACGAGAGAAGATTGAAGGCTAAGCTGGAAAAAAGCTAAATATAGGGAAAAATGAACAGACGCAGAGCAGATTTTCTCTCTGCGTTTTCTAATGTGGATTTGTTCAAAAGGCATATGGGGAGAAAAACAGCAGAGAACAAGTTAGACCATGAATGAAGAGGCAACGGGAATAAATCTGAACAATATTTGAACAATTGCTAGTAAATGATTGGAACTAGATTCCCAGTATTTTTCAGAAAAATATTGATGTGGGACAGATAACCAGAAAAAAATTGAAAAAAAAAGCAGTATGTGTACAGATTTTTGTGTATGCGCTTTCATTTATGTGCCATAAGAGCCTGCTCATTTCTAGTGAGCAATCGTTCGGGAAAAAGTTCAATAAAAAGAATTTGATTTCATTGACACACATTTTTTGGCTGGCTATAATCAGTCATAACAATTATTTTCAGACAATTCACATCACATTGAATCACATGTTGATTTGAAAGAATATTTCGATGGCTTTGATGAGGACATGATTGATTACCCATTCTTTCACAGAGAGTCCGGATTGCTGAGAACCGGATAGGAACGTAATGAATTGCTCGCCTCTGAGCTGTTAGCTGAACGATCTAGGTCTAGTAGGTGTAACCGCTTGGCGCTCGTTATCGCGCTGACAGTCAGATATTTCTCTGACCTGTCCAAGGCTGAATCTCCGCGAGGAATCAGCAAATTTGGGTGGTACCGCGAATCCCTTCGCCCCAATCAGACATCTTTCGTATGTCGGGGCGAGGGGATTTTTTTCATGAAAAATGGACTTTTACAATGATAAGAGGAGTAGGGAGGAGAGAAGATGATCGAGACCGCAGAACAGACGCGGACGTTGCCTGAGATGAGATTTGGTGAAGAATTGACGGGGGCGGAAACCTTATTACGTTGCTTGTTGCTAGAGGGTGTTGAGCATATTTTTGGTTATCCGGGAGGGGCCGTTCTACCGATTTATGACTCGCTATATAGTAGTCGACTAAAGCATATTCTGGCGCGGCACGAACAAGGTGCTATTCATGCCGCTGATGGATACGCAAGAGCGAGCGGAAAAGCGGGTGTAGTCGTTGCCACATCGGGTCCAGGGGCTACTAATTTAGTCACAGGAATTGCCACGGCACAAATGGATTCCGTACCGCTTGTCTGTATTACCGGCAACGTCGCACAAAACATGATTGGAACCGATGCTTTTCAAGAAGCAAACATTACGGGGATTACAATGCCGATTACGAAGCACAACTATTTTGTTCGTGATATCCGTGATATTCCACGCATCATAAAAGAGGCTTTTTATATTGCAACAACTGGTCGTCCGGGCCCGGTGCTTATTGATATTCCCAAGGATGTTTGTAATATGGTAGCGCCATTCGAAGCGCTTGAGAGCATTAGTGTCCGTGGTTATCATCCTACTCTGGTACCCTCGGATGAAGAGATGCAACAGTTTATAACAGCAATTAATAAGTCCTCACGTCCAGTCATCATGGCGGGAGGAGGCATCCTAGCTGCCAATGCCCACCGGGAATTACTTGCCTTTTCAGAACTGACTCACATCCCTGTTATCAGTACATTTATGGGGCTAGGTAACTTCCCAGGAACACATGAATTAGCGCTTGGTATGCCAGGTATGCACGGTAATTACACAGCTAATCAAGCCTTGATTCATGCTGACTGCGTGATTGGACTAGGAGCACGTTTTGATGATCGAATTACGATGGGTCGCACCAAAGAATTTGCGCCAAATGCTACGATTGTCCATGTAGATATCGATCCTGCTGAACTGGGAAAAAATGTCGAAACGGCGGTATGTGTAGCAGGAGACATAAAAAGTACGCTAGAAAAAGCGCTAGTACTAGCTAAGCCACTTGAAACCAGTGCTTGGATGAAACAATTACATGGATGGCAGCAGGCGTATCCATATAGCTATAAAAAAGATGGTCAACTAAAGCCGCAAGAAGTAATCGAAATGCTTTATGAAACAACAAATGGTGAGGCAATTGTGACAACGGATGTAGGACAGCATCAAATGTGGTGTGCTCAGTATTACAAGATAAAAAAACCTCGTTCTTTTATTTCATCTGGCGGTCTAGGAACGATGGGATTTGGCTTTCCATCCGCAATTGGAGCGCAGATTGCTCATCCTGACCGGACTGTAATCAGCGTCGTAGGAGATGGCGGATTCCAGATGACTAATCAGGAGCTGGCGATTTTAGCCCAACACAAGCTTCCTGTCAAAGTGGTTATTATAAACAATCAGTGTCTGGGAATGGTGCGACAATGGCAAGAGATATTCTATGATCAACGTTACAGTTCCATTGATCTAACATGTAGTCCTGATTTTGTTAAATTAGCAGAAGCTTATGGTGTCAGAGGAATGCGAGCCACTACTTCAGAAGAAGCTCAAGCCGTCTGGAAGGAAGCGTTGGAATACGATGGACCTGTGGTTATTGATTTTAGAGTAGCAGCTGGAGAAAATGTGTACCCGATGGTAGCCGCTGGAAGCACGTTAGATCAAATGATGTTGGGGGATGAGTAGCATGCAACGACATACATTAGCCCTTTTGGTAAACGACCATCCCGGTGTCCTGACTCGAGTAGCCATTTTGTTTGGTCAACGCAATTTTAATATCGACAGTATAACCGTAGGAGCAACAGAAGAAGCAGGCTTGTCCCGAATGATTATTACAACTAATGGGGATGAACGTCGCCTGGATCAATTGATGAAGCAATTATGTAAGCTTATCGACATTATTTCAGTAACTCATTTGAGTAAAGACCCGATGGTAGCAAGAGAGATTGCCTTAATTCGGGTTCATGCAAAAGCGTCTCAGCGTACAGAGTTAACGGGTATTGTGGAACCGTTTCGTGCTTCTATCGTCGATATCGGTCCCGCTTCTATTATTATTCAAGCAACCGGCGATAGTGAAAAAATTGATGCCCTACTTGCTTTGCTATCCTCATATGGCATTGAAGAATTGACACGAACAGGAAGCGTAGCAATGGCTCGCGGGTTAAGTCTGGAATTAATGCAAGCATAAGCCTTTATTTTGGTAAAAATTGAATTTTTAAAATATAAAAACAAAAATGGAGAAAAAACTAGGAGGAATTTAAACATGATGAAAATTTATTACGAACAAGACGCTAATCAGGCAGCTCTATACGGAAAGACAATTGCAATCGTTGGATATGGAAGTCAAGGTCATGCTCAAGCCCAAAACCTACGCGACAGTGGATATCGAGTAATTATTGGTCTGCGTCCAGGCAAATCTTGGAGCCAAGCTGAAAAAGATGGTTTTGAGGTATACCCAGTAGCAGATGCTACAAGTCAAGCAGATGTTATTCAAATCCTACTTCCAGATGAACATCAAGGTAATGTGTACAAACAAGAGATTGAACCAAATCTAAAAGCCGGAGCAACTCTTTCCTTCTCACATGGTTTCAACATTCATTTTGGTCAAATCGTAGCCCCTGACAATGTAGATGTAATCATGGTAGCTCCAAAGAGTCCAGGTCACCTCGTTCGTCGTGTATATGTAGAAGGTTTCGGTGTACCTAGCTTGGTAGCCATTCACCAAGATCATAGTGGTAAAGCATTAGAAACAGCTCTTGCTTATGCAAGCGGAATTGGTAGCACCAAAGCAGGTGTTATTGAAACCACATTCCGTGAAGAAACAGAAACGGATTTATTCGGTGAGCAGGCTGTGTTGTGTGGCGGTGTTTCTGAGCTGGTAAAAGCAGGATTTGATACGCTGGTAGATGCAGGATATCAACCAGAAATCGCCTACTTTGAGTGTTTGCACGAACTGAAGCTGATCGTTGATTTGATGTACGAAGGTGGTCTAGCACGTATGCGGTACTCCATCAGTGATACAGCTGAGTATGGTGACTACAGCATAGGGCGTCGCATCGTAACAGATGAGACACGTCAAGAGATGAAAAAAGTGCTTGCTGAAATCCAAGATGGCACATTTGCACGCAATTGGATTTTGGAAAATCAAGCGAACCGCCCAGGCTTTAATGCTCGTCGTCGTCTGGAAAGCGAGCATGGTATCGAGCAAGTGGGTGAAAAACTACGCAATATGATGGCGTGGATTCAAAAAGAAAAGAAAGAAGAGCAAGAGTCAGTAAAAGCGTAGGAATCTTTTATTGATCTATAAAATAACAAGAGAGCTGGGAGGAGGAAGTGTAATGCGTACTATCGAGATTTTTGATACCACATTGCGCGATGGAGAACAATCTCCAGGAGTGAATTTGAGCATGAATGAAAAGGTGGAGATCGCGCTCCAACTCGAACGTTTGGGTGTTTCACGAATGGAGGCTGGCTTTGCCGCTGCCTCCCCCGGTGATCTTCGGTCCGTTGCAGAAGTGGCTAAGCGAGTAAAAAATGCAACGGTAGTCAGTCTAGCCAGAGCTGTGACAGGGGATATCGATAAAGCTTATGAGGCGTTGCGTGATGCCCAAAATCCATGTATACACGTATTTCTAGCCACGTCTCCGATTCACCGCGAGCATAAATTAAACATGTCGAAAGAACAAGTGATCGAGCGAGCGGTGGCAGCGATAAAACATGCGAAAAAGTACATCTCCAACGTACAGTTCTCCGCTGAAGATGCAGGTCGTACGGAGATTCCTTATTTGGCAGAAGTAGTGAGGGCTGCTATTGAGGCTGGGGCCAACGTCATTAACCTGCCTGACACAGTTGGCTATATGACACCGCAGGAATACGGCAACATTTTTCGCGAAATGATTGTTCGTGTCCCTGAAACAGCGAGTATTAAACTAAGCTGTCACTGTCATGACGATTTGGGAATGGCGGTTGCCAACAGCTTGGCGGCGATTGAAGCAGGAGTAACTCAAGTGGAAGGTACCATCAATGGAATCGGTGAACGAGCAGGTAATACGTCTCTGGAAGAAGTAGTGATGGCACTGGAAACACGTAAAAGCTTCTATCAAGTTCAAACCAAATGGCAGTTGAAAGAGATTGCACGTACTAGCCAATTAGTCAGCCGTCTAACAGGAATGATTGTACCTGGGAACAAGGCAATCGTAGGTGCTAACGCGTATGCACATGAATCAGGCATACATCAAGATGGCGTATTAAAACATACCGAAACCTACGAAATTATCCGCCCAGAAACAGTGGGCTACAAGTCTAATCTATTGGTACTAGGCAAACATTCGGGTCGACATGCCTTTAAGGATAAGCTGGCAGAGCTTGGCTATCATTTGGAAGCAGATCGAATTGATACGGCTTTCCAAGCTTTCAAAGTGCTATGTGATAAGAAGAAAGAAGTAAGTGACGACGATATCCTAGCGCTGATCGATGCAAAAATGACCGATAGCGAAGAGATGTATCAGCTTGATTCCATTCAACTAGCATATGGCAATCAAAGCACTCCTACAGCTAGTGTACGCATTTTTCGTGCTGATGGTGAAGTACGTGAAGAAGCCGCTTGTGGCAATGGTTCGGTCGATTCTATTTACAAAGCTATCGATCGAGCTATCGGTGAAGAGGTTACATTAATCGATTATAAGATTATCTCGGTTACGCACGGAAAAGATGCTCTAGGAGAAGTATATGTTCGTTTGCAACAGGGGGACGAGATTTCTCAAGGACGAGGACTAAGCACCGACGTTATGGAAGCAAGTGCAATCGCCTATGTACGAGCGATCAACAAGTTAATTCAAACACGTGGAGAAGTACTGGACGCGCAGCCTGTATAATGACCAGTTTGCAGACCAAAAGTCCAACGATACGGATAGAGTGAAACATAGAGAAGCTACATGAGACCGGACGTACCAGTTAGTTGAGAAGCGAAAGAGAGAGATCGAGACATGACAAAAACCTTTAAAGTAGCCGTTCTTCCAGGGGATGGCATTGGAGCTGAAATTGTTGCAGAAGCAGTGAAAGTATTAGAGGTGGTGGCTGAACAAACAGGCCATTCATTCCAATTTACTTATGGTAAAATCGGCGGTTGCGCTATTGATGAAGAGGGTACTCCTTTGCCAGAGGAGACTGTACTCCTATGTAAAGAAGCGGATGCTGTGCTACTTGGTGCAGTCGGTGGACCAAAATGGGATCAAAATCCGGGTCATTTACGACCGGAAACAGGCTTGTTGGGGATTCGTAAAGCATTAGGTCTGTTTGCTAATCTGCGTCCTGCGACTATGCATGAAAGCCTTGTAGAAGCATCTTCTTTAAAGCCAGAAGTGGTCGCAGGGGTAGATTTAGTGGTTGTGCGTGAACTGACAGGCGGAATCTACTTCGGTGAGAAGAAGCGTTATATCGGAGAAGATGGTCAGGATACAGCAGAAGATCTGTTAGTGTACCGAGAGGAAGAAGTGGAGCGCATTATGCGTACTGCTTTTGACATCGCTCGTAAACGGCAAAAGAGGCTAGTATCGGTGGATAAGGCTAACGTGTTGGAAAGCTCACGTCTGTGGCGGAAAGTTGCTGATCAGGTTGCAACGGAGTACCCTGATGTGGAGTTATCGCACATGTTGGTTGACTCTTGCGCCATGCAGCTAGTACGAGCACCAAAGCAATTTGATGTGATTGTGACCGAGAATATGTTTGGTGATATTTTAAGTGACGAGGCTGCCATGTTGACTGGTTCCATCGGGATGTTGGCTTCCGCCAGCCTTGCTTCAGGTAGCTTCGGGTTGTATGAGCCAGTACATGGTTCAGCACCAGATATAGCAGGCAAAGGTATTGCCAATCCGCTGGCTACGATTTTATCTGTAGCGATGATGTTGCGGTATTCACTTAATCTGGATGAAGCAGCGGATCGTGTCGAGCAAGCGGTATGGGCGGTACTAGAAGCAGGTCATCGCACAGGTGATCTGACTGACAATAAAGCAGAGGCATTTGGTACTGTGGAAATGGGTCAGTTGGTTGTAGCTGAATTGAAAAAGGCAGTTATCTCTAATTAGTAGGTAACTAATTTTATAAGTCAATTAAAAATCCTACCAATGATTTAAAAAGTAATCATTGGTAGGATTTTTTTGCTTGCGAAAGTGTACGAATACGATGAATTGTGATATATTTGAATAATTATAAAAATATGAAAATGAAGGGGCGTATCATGAGATCTAGAAAGGTACAAACGATCATTTTTGGCGCCAGTTTTCTACTTTTTTTCGTTAGCTACATAATAGTGAATACCATCTTTGGTATCTTGAAAACTCAAGCGTATACACCAAACATAGAAAAAGCGTATGAACAGGCAGGAACAATGTCAAGCTCGGTGACGATCTATGGGGAAAGCTCTCTGTTTACGGGTTATATCCTACCGATTGTTGCATGTATCTTCCTTGCTGGAGTAGTAACATTTGTTACGAGAAGGAAAAGAAGGTAAAAATAGCTGTTTTTTTATAAAGACCACTAAAGAATATTTTATCCTTAGTGGTCTTTTCTTATGTTTCTCTATATTATCCAATCATAATTTTTCCCTTTGGATAGCGGAAGTACTCCTTCCGATTTCGTTGGGCTAGTGCAAAGGCGATGGTCAATGGGCCTACCCGTCCAGCAAACATGGTCAAGGAGATGATGATTTTCCCGAAGTCAGATAAATCAGGGGTCAATCCCATGGATAATCCAACCGTTGCAAAGGCGGATACGGTTTCAAAGAGAATCATTAAAAAATCTTTGCCCGGCTCAGTAATAGTTAATATCATACTAACTACAATTACGATAAACAAAGCAATCATCGTTACGGTTAGCGATTTGTAAATCATGTGGGGCAGAATTCGTTGGCGATAGAAAATAACGTCTTCCCTGCCTTTAATCTGTGCCCAAACAGCTCCTAACAGTGTAGCAAACGTAGTTGTCTTAATACCACCACCTGTGGAACCTGGTGACGCTCCGATGAACATTAATACAATGATAAAGAACAGACTGGACTGACGCATGTCGCCAATGCTTATCGTGTTGGAACCAGCCGTTCTAGACGTAACAGATTGATACAGCGCCCCAAAAAACTTACCAGCGGGTGATAGTGGTTGAAGGGTCTTAGCATTGGTGAACTCTAGAATAAAAATAAATAGAGTGCCTAACACAATCAAGATGGCTGTGGTAGTTATAACTACTTTTGTATGTAAAGATAAACGTTTTGTATTGCGATATTCGTACACTTCCGCCATAACAATAAATCCAATCCCGCCTAGAATAATCAGCGCACAGACCGTCAAATTGACGATGGGATCACCTACATACTTGGTTAAGCTACTGAATTCCCCCATGAGATCGAATCCGGCATTGTTAAAGTTGGAGATGGAGTGAAACATGCCGTAGTACAAAGCTTTGGCAAAAGGCATATCAAAGGCAAAGCGAAGCGTCAGCAAAATTCCTCCAGTCAATTCAATCAGCCCTGTAAAGATAAGAAGCATCTTGGCAAGCCTGACTACCCCTTCGATGGAAATTTGATTTAGTGATTCTTGCAATAATAGACGTTGTTTTAAAGAAATTCTTTTTCCCATAAGTAGGGCGAAAAATGTGGCAAGGGTCATGAAGCCCAAACCACCTACTTGAATCAGTGCTAAAATCACCAGTTGCCCAAACATCGTAAATGTTGTCCCAGTATCCGTTACAACTAGTCCTGTTACGCAGGTGGCAGACGTAGAGGTAAAAAAGGCATTGATCCACGATAGACCTTGGCCGTCGTTCGTTGCGATGGGAAGGGTTAATAAGATGGCACCAATTACAATGATAAGCGCAAATCCTAATACCAGTACCTTGGGAGGGCTTAGGTGAAATTTTTTAATTAATTTTTCTAACATCGCAACCTCTTCCTTTTACCTGACATCACCTTTCGAGGAAATACACAACGTTAACATATAGTATTACCGGAAAGTCAGGCTTTCTGTGGTTTGGAGTGGAAACTGCTCACAAGCGTAGCAGAAAATGTACCGTTCATCAATAAGAAAAAATACCGAAATTAACGCCAAAAAAGGGGAGTGAAACAAGGAGAAATGGTAACTAAATAAAACGATGAAAAAGAGATTATTTACTCGAAAAATATTAAAAATATACAAAAAAAGGCCCAACCAAGGCCTAAAGAGAGTGTCTTTTAGCGCAGGGAGGCCATTGTATTTGAGCTTGTGGGTAATGTTCATGTAAACGGCTTTCCATCAGATCATAGTCTACTGACAAGAGATCTTCTGTAGTAGGTTTGGTTAGGGTCATGATAATCCAATTTACATTGGCAGGCTTACCAGGTTCAGAATATTTTTCTCCTTCATACACCGCTTTTTTATAGGTTACAAGCAGGTTTTGTCGGATGTTACCAGGTGTGTCTAGCATATAAAATGTACCTTTTCGTCTAGATTGTCGAAATGCACGTAAGGGGTGAAACAAACGGCTCATAAAGTACCAACAAAGAAAGAAGCAACCAATCGGTAATAGAATTTTTAGTAATAAAGACATGAGGAAACGGATGCCTCCTTTCTCTATATATCCTTGATCTATATGAATGAGAAATGCTGTTTGTGCATGAAAAAACAATCGACGTGCAGCTTCGATTTCTTCTGTATACGAAAGTCCGTGACAGAAGTTTCAAAAAGGTAGCATAGATTTTTTTATAAAAAAATTAGTTACTTTACAAAAGTTAGTTACTTTGTTATGATGAAGTCAGGAATAAATGCTAAAGATACCTACAAGAATAAAGCCATGAGGTGAGCTACTATGATAAAAATTTTTCCGTCAGCGTCTCGTTTCCAAGCTAATCACGGCTGGTTGAAATCCCAATTTAGTTTTTCCTTTGCGGAATATTATGATCCTGAAAATATGAATTTTGGCCCTATGCGAGTATTAAATGATGATACCATTCAAGCTGGATATGGTTTTGGAACCCATCCTCATAAAGAGATGGAGATTGTTACCATTATGCTGGAGGGTGTATTGCGCCACAAGGACAGTACGGGTAATGAAGAGGACCTGAAACCAGGTGAGATTCAACGCATGTCTGCTGGTACTGGTATTATGCACTCCGAGTATAATGGCTCCACTACAGAAGAAGCTAAGCTACTTCAATTATGGTTTGAACCGGAGCAGTATGGTTTGACGCCATCTTATGAACAGTTTGCGTACGATCAGAAAGCGATGATTAATGCTTTATTACCTGTCGTATCAGCTAATTCACAGGAACATCATGTCGCACATGTGCATCAAGATATGACCATTTATTTGTCTCGTTTAGAAGCGGGTAAGAGCATCTCCTTCTCTCAACATACGAGCAGACGGACGTTCTTGTTCATCATGGAGGGGCAATTACAAGTTAATGGACAAGTATTAGAATGCCGCGACTCAGCTCGAATTACGGATTTGGATAAAGTAGAGCTTGTAGCAGGACAAGACAGCTACTTTATGCTGATTGATTTGCCGTAAGTGTCATTTTGTTTATAAATGATGTAAGAGATAACTAGTTAAATTAGTCTTCCTTTTAGCCCGGACTTTGTGGTAATGAAAATACCCACAGAAGTCTTGGGCTTTTGCGCGTGAAAAAAGAAGGGTATGCTAGGAATTACAATCTAGTTTTTTCGTTGCCTGTACCTGTAAACTATTTTATGATCGAGTACAATGGGATTTGTATTTTCGCAAAAAGCGGTACTGAGGAGGAATAAACGATGAGCACAACCGAACATAAAGCGACCGCACCTAAAAGCGTGGGGGTAATGGTTGTCACTGTATCCGATACAAGAGACGAAGAGACGGATAAAAGCGGAAAACTGATGAAAACACTTTTAGAAGAGGCGGGGCATAATACTCTTCTCTACCATATTGTTAAGGACGAACCAACGCAAATTCAAGCTGTGATTGAACAAGGTGTACAACATGAGGGTGTAGATGTGGTTTTGCTTAACGGAGGGACGGGCATTGCTCCTCGCGATCATACATATGAATCTGTAAAAGGGTTGCTAGATAAGGAGATGCCGGGATTTGGCGAGATTTTTCGTATGCTAAGTTATACGGAGGATATTGGTTCCGCATCCATATTATCTAGAGCGATAGCTGGTACATATAAAGGAACCGCAATCTTTTCCACACCAGGTTCTACAGGAGCGGTTAAACTAGCAATGATCAAATTAATTCTGCCAGAGCTAGGACATGTTGTCAGAGAATTGCGCAGAACAGTATAATGAAGGGCGTAGAAAAAGGAGTGAACCATACATAATGAAAATCTTACTTGCAACACTTAACGCCAAATTTATTCATTCTTCATTGGCCTTGAGGTATTTGCGTAGCTATACAAAGCCTCATTTTCCAAATATCGAATTAGTGGAATATACGATTAATGATGTGCTGATTAATATTGTTGGAGATATTCATAAACGTCAGCCTGATATCATCGCCTTTTCCTGTTATATCTGGAATATTCGCGAGACACTGGACGTAATTAATAATGTAAAAAAACTTTGTCCAAATGTGCCGATTATTTTAGGAGGACCTGAGGTTTCCTACGATACAGATGAGTGGATGAACAAATACCCCGCTATTGATGTGATTGTAATGGGCGAAGGTGAAGAAACATTCCTAGAGTTATGCCAAGCATATGAGCGTGCAAAACAAACAGGTGAAGCCCCTCTATTAAAAGAAGTACCTGGTATTGCTTATCGGGATGGAGAACGTGTCCGTTTTTCCATGCAACGGGTGCAAACCAAAGATTTGAACCACTTGCCATCTCCATTTGAAGAGGATTTAGATGAACTGAACAATCGCGTCGTTTATTTTGAAGCGTCTCGTGGCTGTCCATTTCGTTGTCAGTACTGTTTGTCATCTATCGAGAATGGGGTTCGTTATTTTGAATTAGATCGAGTGAAACGTGATTTGAAGCGTTTGATTGATCATGGCGTTAAAACAGTTAAATTTGTTGATCGGACATTTAATATTAATAAGCAGTATGCAATGGAAATCTTTCAATTTTTAATTGATAACCATAATGGAACTATTTTTCAATTTGAGATAACGGCTGATATCTTAAAGCCTGATGTTGTTGATTTTTTGGCAGAGAATGCACCACCAGGTATTTTCCGCTTTGAAATTGGGGTTCAATCGACAAATGACGAAACGAATCGTCTCGTACAACGCCGACAAAACTTTGAAAAATTAAGTTATACCGTGCTGAAAATCAAAGAATCTGGTAAAATTGATCAGCACTTAGACTTAATCGCAGGATTACCGGAGGAAGATTATGCATCCTTCCGCAAGACGTTTAACGAGGTATTTGCTTTGCGTCCGGAAGAGTTGCAATTAGGCTTTTTGAAAATGTTGCGAGGTACAGGTGTAAGGGCACGTGCTGCGGAACATGGATACATTTATATGGATCAGTCGCCATACGAAATCCTTGGAAATAACGTACTTTCATTTGATGATATGCAACGAATCAAGCGTACGGAGGATATCCTGGAAAAATATTGGAATGCTCATCGAATGGATGATGCATTTGAATGGATTTTGGCTCAGCATTTCGAAACGCCATTTGATTTCTTCCAAGAGTTTGGGGATTATTGGGAAGAGCAGGGCTGGGGGCGTTTTGGACATCAGTTAGAAGATTTATTTATTCGACTCCAACGTTTTCTTGAATATAAACTTCCTAATAAAACAAACCATTCTTTAAGTATGTTAAAATTTGATTACTTATTACATCAGAAATATCGCCCACGAAAAATTTGGTGGGAAGATATGGTCAACAAGACGGAATTACAAGCGATTTATCAGGATGTAGCGAATAGACGTGCTGACTTACGAGCAGATTTTGCTTTACATGCAGAAACGGAAAAAGAGTATGCCAAACATACTACGGTAGCGCATGTCTCATTTAATGTGGAACACTATATAAAAACGGGTGAAATGCTTGAAGGTAATTTTGCTTTGGTGATGTATTATCCGTTTGTAGAAGGGGAATCAAATGCTTTCACCTGTGTCCCTGTACCACAAACAGTTGCCTAAAGGATAGCGAAAAGTAAACAGACGACAGTATAAAGCGGCCTATGTACAATCCACACTGTTTTTTTACACCATGCCCAAAGTAGGTTCTTACACATAAAATCTCCACAGCCTAAATTTTTTCCTGCGAATTATGTCGGGAATGTAACGAAAATGATTAGTAAATCGTAATACCAACGACAAAGATGTTTGGATCTCAGACAAGACAAAAGGGGAGCTTCTTTGGACATGAGTGTGGATGTGTTACTTCAATTTATTGAACAATATGGCTATCTGGCCATCTTCTTTCTCTTATGGCTGGGCATTGTGGGTCTGCCTGTTCCTGATGAACTCGTAGTAGCGACAGGTGGATTAGTTGCTGCCCTTGGTTACTTGAATCCGTATTATGCCTTTCTTGCCGGCTATTTCGGAGTTGTTTCAGGTCTATCAATTGGTTTCTTTTTAGGTCGTTGGGTTGGTCCACCTATGCTGACTCGGTTAGCTAAGAAAAAGAAATTAGGACCTTATATCGATCGTTCGACTGCACTCATTCAAAAATACGGTACGTTTTCACTGTTTATCAGCTATTTGCTACCAGTGGTACGTCATTTAGTGCCATATGTTGTAGCAATCGGAGGCATGACTTTTCGTAAATATGCGTTATATTCCTACACCACTGGTCTGGTTTGGGCGTTGGCGTTCTATTTTCTCGGCTACTTCTTTGGTAATCATGCGGACCATATCATTGCTGTGAGCCGTCATTACGGATTTATAACATTGGGAGTGGTGATCGCTCTGATTATATGTGTGATCATTTTCCGCTATTGTTGCATAAAAAAACGTGCGAAAAAGGCACGAGAGGGGGATCAGAAGTGATCCCACGAAAGTTAGTAGCTCATAAACGGCAGAGAAATATTATTCTTCTAGTAGGCTGGATTATGCTGGTAACTGGAGGTTTATTACATCATCTTCTGCTTATTTCAGTGGCTATTGGGGGTATTAATCTCTATGCGTTGTGTGCAATGGGCTGGGATAAACGTCTTGCTCGCAAACATAACACTTGGAGAATACCCGAAGCCACGTTTTTTTTGTTAGCTGCGCTTGGAGGTGCTGTTGGAGTGGGCCTAGGGATGTTGCTATGGCGTCATAAAACCAAGCATCTGTCATTTTGTGTTCTGGTACCACTTTGTTTATTATGGAATGGCGGGTTTTTTTATGTCCTGTGGTACTATGTGTTACCATATTTCGTATGATACAACACGCGACACAGAAGGGAATGAACAATATGGAACAAAAAACAGAACAAATGCTACGCGATCTAACAGAGGCTCATGGTGTACCGGGTTTTGAACAAGAAGTCCGTCAGGTTATGAAATCATACATAGAACCGTATGCAGATGAACTTACTTATGATAATCTAGGTAGCTTGATTGCTAAAAAAACAGGCGATGCTAATGGGCCAAAAGTGTTGATTGCTGGACACTTGGACGAAGTTGGTTTTATGGTGACGCGTATTACAGATGAAGGTTTTCTGAAATTTCAACCGTTGGGCGGATGGTGGCCACAGGTTATGCTGGCACAGCGGGTACATATTCAGACCAAGGAAGGTTTCCTAGATGGAGTAATCGGTTCTACTCCACCGCATGTTATGCCGATGGAACAACGCCGTAAAATGGTTGAGATCAAAGATATGTTTATTGATATTGGAGCTTCCAGTAAAAAAGAAGCAGAGGAGTTCGGAGTTCGTTTGGGTGATCCGATTATTCCGGTGTGTCCATTTACTGTGTTAAAAAATCCAAAAATGTTGATGGCGAAAGCATGGGATAACCGTATGGGATGTGCCGCTGCCATTGATTTAATGAAGGGTCTTCAAGGCGTTGAGCACCCAAATACGTTGTATGCGGCAGGAACTGTAATGGAAGAAGTAGGGACTCGTGGGGCTTTCACTGTGGCTAATGTAGTAAAACCTGATATCGGTATCGCAGTAGATGTGGGTATCGCTGGTGATACGCCTGGTGTTAACAAAAATGATGCCCCATCCAAAGCAGGCGCAGGTGTAGAAATCGGTCTATACGACGCACGTATGATTGCTCCGCAAAAACTGCGGGATTTTGTTATTGAGACAGCTGAAAGGGAAAACATACCGTATCAATTAACCTCAATTCCGGGTGGAGCTACAGACGCGGCAGCGTTTACTCTAACTGGTAACGGTGTACCGTCCATCGCACTCTCTGTAGCAACTCGTTATATTCATAGCCATGCATCTGTGCTTCATTATGATGATTACGAGAACTTAGTAAAATTATTACTTGCATTGGTTAAGCGCTTGGACAAAGAAAAGGTAGCAGAATTGACCTCTTTTGAATAATAAGTAACAAGGCGGACTTTGGTTTAGACCAGAGTTCGCCTTGTTTTGTTAATGCTACTCCATCATTGACTATAGGTTAGCGGGACTCTAGTTAGCTTCACAAAACCTTTTGGCTAATTCATAAATAAAAGTTCCTACATTGATTTGTTTCAGTGTGAGGGGTATCGATTCAAAGCAGTGGTGTATCCTTTGTAAGCTTATCAATGTAGTGTGGGGGGAATTTTTTTATCTGTAAAAAAAGACAACGGGTAACTAAACTTGCAAGTTCCCATTGTCTTTTGATAAAAAAGAAGTACGAAAACAAAGTAAGAAGTTGTTTTCTGTTTACACAGGAGAGGCCGTTTCAGCTGGAATGTGCTCAGAAATGGTAGAGACCATTTGTTGTTGCAGGTCTGTAGGGCTGTTTTGCCAAAGCACCTCAAATAATACACCAAGTCCAGGTAGCGTTTTTTCCATACGACTTTGGATAGCATCATTGATCGTTTCTTCGACAGATGCGGGGCTAGAGCCTTGCATTTTATACATAATTGCTTGACGTAGATTTAATGCATTGATGTTCATTGTGTCACACTCCTTTTCCATTAAAAATAAAAATGATCACGGTTAGTATTCGTTGAACGGTACATTTACATTCCTTTTGTACTGTTCGAGCGCTATGTTATAATCTAGAAGGACAAATGGGAGGTCGTATCATGTCAAAACAATTTGCCGTTATTGGAATGGGACGCTTTGGTTCGAGTGTTGCCCATGCTTTATATGAAATGGGTTATGAAGTAATGGGAATCGATGAAGATGAAGAGCGAATTAATGAAAATATCCAGAATGTGACACATTCGGTTGCTGCTGATTCTACTGATGAGATGGCTCTACGTGAGATTGGTATCCGTAACTTTGACGTTGTAGTTGTATCCATTGGTGCTGATATTCAGGCCAGCATTTTAACCGTTCTGATCCTTAAGGAAATGGGCGTAAAAAAAATTGTAGCCAAAGCACAAAATGAGCGTCATGGGCAAGTTCTCTATAAAGTGGGAGCTGACCGAGTGGTTTTCCCAGAACGTGATATGGGGATACGAGTTGCCCATAATTTAATTTCAGCCAATGTACTAGATTTTATCGAGCTTGCCGAGGATTATAGTGTGGCTGAGGTCGTAGTATCTCATTCGATGGTTGGACAATCGTTACGTGATATTGATGTTCGTGCTAAATATGGGGTTAACGTTATTGCTATTAAGAGTAATCAATCGTTTAACATTTCGCCAGGACCAGACATTGTCTTGCAACATGATGATGTATTGGTTGTGATTGGTCATAATATGGATCTGAAAGAATTTGAGGAGAAGGCATAAAATATGAAAGTAGAACATATACAGTCCTTGCAAAATCCTCTAGTGAAGCGCTTGAAGGAATTGCAAACCAAAAAGGGGCGAGAAACAGCAGGGCGATTCCTAATAGAAGGGGAGCATCTGGTTGAAGAAGCTCTGTTGTCTAAGATGGAAGTAGTAACGCTTTTGTATGACGAGGAAAAAGGTTTGCCAGCTACAGTAAACCGAGCACTCGAAGCATTCCCGTACCCAGTCAAATGCTTGTCCACAACGGATACCGTTTTAAGTAAATTATCAGAAACGAAAACGCCGCAAGGAATCGTGGCAGAAGTGACAATGCGTTCTAATGATTGGGCTAGCGAATGGGAGTGTTTGCAAAAATACGACTTTCTCGTACTCATCCTAGATGAATTACAAGACCCTGGTAACGTAGGCACGATTATGCGTACTGCTGAGGCGGCAGGTGTCGATGCTGTTTTGATGGGACGAGGTAGTGTCGACCTTTATAATGGTAAGGTATTGCGTTCCACCATGGGTTCATTCTTCCGTATGCCTGTATTTACCTGTGATGTAACAGCGGTAGCAGAGCAAATAAAAATGGCAGGTGGACGTTTGCTAGTGACGGCTCTCGGCAAAAAAAGTCGTGAATATGACGAACCAGTATATAGTGGGAAAGTTGCCATTGTGATTGGTAATGAGGCACGTGGCGTGTCAGATTCATTGCTAACACAAGCAGACGAACTGATTCACATTCCTATCTATGGCCGAACAGAATCGCTAAATGCAGCTGTTGCTTCAGGCATCATGCTGTATGAAGCTGTACGTCAGCGTAAAGAGGATTGTGATTGCGGTTAAGAGTTTTTTGTAAATAATCCCGTTTTCTTTTGCAAGTTACCCCACTTGTGAGGTATAATTAATCGCAAATTCTAAAATAATTGTCATAAATGCTAGGATTGAGACTAGTACATAGAATGGATGACGTCTTCAGGGAAAAGGTGCCGCAAATGAAGCGACTGGAAGCACTTTTACGTGATCTCTATGGAATTCCCTCATGAGCAGACCTCTGAACTCAAGATTGAAATACTTTGATCATATGCTTGCGATTAACTGGCTATGATCTAAAGTGCCAATCGTATGCACAAGTAGGAGGCCCCGGTTCATCCACGTTACGGATGCGAAGGTGAGGCATATTGAGATGTCTAACCAGGGTGGTACCGCGGAAATTAAACTTCGTCCCTGTTTTTGGGAGGGAGTTTTTTTGTTGTATTTTTATTTGTAAACAAAGGAGAGATTGTTGTGCAAACGCGTTTACAACAGTTAAAAGAAAATGCACTTGCTCTATTGAAGCAAGTAGGCGAAGGGCAGGAACTTCAGGACCTTCGTGTTAAATACCTAGGTAAAAAAGGTGAATTAACCGAGATTCTGCGTGGGATGGGTGGATTGTCTGCTGAAGAGCGCCCAAAAGTAGGCCAGTTGGTGAATGATGTGCGTCAAGTGATTGAAGAAGCCATCGTTTCCAAACAGCAAGAATTTGAAGCACAAGTGCTAGAAGCGAAACTAAGTAAGCAAAGCATTGATGTGACACTGCCAGGTCGTCCTGTACCGACAGGAACGATGCATCCCTTGTCCCGTATTATTGAAGAATTGGAAGATATCTTTATCGGACTAGGCTATGAAGTAGCAGAGGGACCTGAAGTAGAGTTGGATCACTACAACTTTGAGATGCTCAACTTGCCGAAAGGACATCCAGCGCGTGATATGCAGGACTCTTTCTATATTACAGAGGAATTGTTGTTGCGTACGCATACTTCGCCTGTACAGGCTCGTACCATGTTAAAGAAAGAAGGAAAGACGCCAGTTAAGATTATTTGCCCTGGCAAAGTGTATCGCCGCGATGATGATGATGCGACACACTCCCACCAATTTACTCAAATTGAAGGTCTTGTTGTTGGGAAAGGCATCAGCATGAGTGATTTGAAAGGAACCTTGTTGACGTTTGCCAAGCAAATGTTTGGGGAAGACCAACAAATTCGTCTTCGTCCTAGTTTCTTCCCATTCACAGAGCCAAGCGTTGAGGTGGATATTCAGTGCGTAATCTGTCACGGAGAAGGTTGCCGGATTTGCAAACAAACGGGTTGGATCGAAATTTTGGGTGCCGGAATGGTTCATCCACGCGTTCTTGAAATGGCTGGTTACAATCCACAAGAAGTAAGCGGCTTTGCATTTGGTATGGGAGTAGAGCGCATTGCAATGCTGAAGTATGGTATTGAAGATATTCGAAATTTCTATACAAATGATGTTCGTTTCCTACGTCAATTTAACCGCTCCTAGTCGGTTCGGAAAGAAAGGGGATTATGTAAGCAATGAAAGTATCATACCAATGGTTAAAAGAATATGTTGATCTAACGGATATAACACCACAGGATTTAGCGGAAAAAATGACTCGCAGTGGAATCGAAGTAGAGGGTGTAGAATCATTAAATAAAGGCGTAACAGGTGTTGTTATCGGTTATGTACAGGAACGTGAAAAACATCCAGATGCAGACCGTCTGAGCGTGTTGAAAGTGGATGTAGGTCAAGAGGAGCTGTTGCAAATCGTCTGTGGTGCTCAAAACGTGGCACAGGGACAAAAGGTTCCAGTAGCGATGATCGGTGCTGTGCTACCTGAGAACTTTAAAATCAAAAAATCAAAGCTACGCGGTGTAGAATCTCAAGGGATGATCTGCTCAGCAAAAGAGCTGGGTTTAAACGATAAATTGCTTCCCAAGGATCAACAAGAAGGTATTCTAGTTTTACCAGAAGAGGCAGAGCTGGGTGCGGATGCAACCGAGTATTTGGGATTGAATGATCACGTTTTGGAGTTGGGTTTGACTCCGAATCGTTCCGACTGCTTGAGCATGCTAGGGGTGGCTTATGAAGTAGCGGCGCTTTATGGTCGTGAAGTTAAATTGCCAGATACATCCGTTGTTGAAGATGGTGAAGCAAATCCTGTTTCGGTGAAAATTGAAGCTGGGGAGCATTGCTATCAGTATGCAGGTAGACATTTTACCGATGCAGTGATTACAAGCGCACCACAATGGATGAAGAACCGTCTGATGGCTGCTGGAACACGTCCAATCAGCAATGTAGTAGATATTACTAACTACGTCTTATTAGAGTACGGACAACCTTTGCATGCCTTTGATGCAACAGAAGTAGCAGATCGACATATTATCGTGCGTTTGGCACATAAAGATGAAAAGTTAACTACGTTAGATGATCAAGAACGTGCTCTTGATCAAGAAGCGTTAGTAATTGCTGATAAAGAAAAAGGCTTGGCCATTGCTGGCGTAATGGGAGGAGCTAACTCCGAGATTGTGATCGATACAAAGGAGATTATCTTAGAATCTGCTTACTTCACACCAGCTTCTATCCGTCGTACGTCTAAAAAGTTGAATCTGCGTACAGAAGGATGCGCCCGTTGGGAGAAGGGTGTTGACCAATCACGTGTCAGCGCAGCATCCGACCGTGCTGCACACCTGATTCAGAAACTAGCTCATGCAAAGGTATCTAAAGGGGTAGCAGAACAAACGATCACGGTAAATCAACCTGTTGTGGTTACAGTTTCACTTACAAAAATTAATGAGCATCTAGGTACCAGCATCACAAAGGAACAAGTGGTAGATATCTTTACCCGCTTACAATTCGCATTTGACCAATCGGAACAAGCAGATGGAGTGTTGTTTACAGTGACGGTCCCTACACGTCGTAGCGACATTACATTATCCGAGGATCTGATTGAAGAAGTGGCGCGCCTCTATGGCTATGATCTTATTCCGGTGACACTACCAGGTGGAGAATCAATCCAAGGGAAGCTAACCAAAGAACAACAATTGCGCCGTATTACTCGTCATCATCTGATCGGTGCAGGGTTATCTGAGACGATTTCCTATGCATTGTTACACCCAGATAAGCTGGCACAATTCAGTGGGTTACAAGAAGAACGCAAATTGCATCCAGTACCATTAGCTATGCCAATTAGCGAAGAGCATAGTGTATTACGCACGAACTTGCTAGCAAGCCTTGTAGAGACCGCTACGTATAACAAGAATAGACAAAACCAAGATTTAGCTTTCTTTGAACTAGGCCATGTATTCCTATCCGAACAGGAAGAATTAAGTGAACAACCAGAACAACGTTTGTATCTAGGGGGTCTTTTGACAGGCCAATGGATGCCAGTGAATTGGATGGGTGTGAAAGCTCCTGTTGAGTTTTATACAGTAAAAGGATTGGTTGAATCCTTGTTTAGCCGTTTGGGCGTAAACCCACTTGACGTAACGTATGTTGCAAATAAAGGTCGTAAAGGTATGCATCCTGGTCGTACAGCTGATGTAATGGTGGAAGGTGAATTGATCGGGTATGTAGGACAGCTTCATCCTCAAGCTGAGAAGGATCATGATTTAGATGAAACCTATGTCTTCCAATTTGATCTACAATGTTTATTCAGTTTTGCAGCAGATCTTACTGACTACAAACCATTGCCGAAATTCCCTGCTGTAACCCGCGACTTGGCGTTAGTAGTAGAACGTGATTTGCCGGTTGCACAGCTAGAATCAATCATTCGTGAAGAGTCAGGTGAGTTACTTGAGTCTGTTACCTTGTTTGATATTTACACAGGAGAGCGAATCGCCTCTGACAAAAAGAGCGTAGCTTATTCAATTGTGTATCGCCATCCAGAGAGAACCTTGCAGGATGAAGAAGTGCAAGAGATAACAGGCAAAGTTATTGAGGCATTGACCAAGGCGGGAGCAGAATTACGCTCCTAGTAAATACCTCCACCAATTTCCTTGACGAATACAGTCATTTTCAGTAACCTAGTAGTAATGAGCGTATAGTCGGGCTATTTCAAGGAGGAAGACTCCGTGCAGGAAGATGGGAAAAATCGTTTGTCAGTCGAAATCTATGGTCAACAGTATCGCCTGAGCGGAAAGGCTAGTAGTAGCCACATGCGCATGGTAGCCAGATACGTTGACGATAAAATGAAAGAAATCGCGCAGGGGAACTTTCGCTTGGATACAGCTAAGATTGCTGTGTTGAGCTCGGTAAATATTGCTGATGAGTATTTCCGTCTGCGGCAGGAGTATGAGGAATTGCTCAGACTGTTGCAAGAAGATGCTAGCAAAATGCCTACAAACGATTAACATACAACATAGACCGTATGAAGTCACAGGGCTGTTGGGAAACTATCTCAACAGCCCTTTCGTATACCATAGGAGCTGAGATTACCAATATGCAAAAAGACCGCCTATAGGCAGTCTTTTCCACACAGCTAAAAAATGCGAGTATGTGTTTTCCTTGCTAGTACTGATTCAAAGACGAGCTTCATTAATCTCCGTTGCGCATGTCCATCTTGCTTTTAATTGGGATAAACAAGTCGATAATCCCAATGACCAAGGAAGCGAGCAAGGCGCCTAGCACAGTGACGCGGAAGCCTGGTACCAAAAATTGAGTTAAGTAGATGACGATAGCACTTACGACGAAGCCGACAATCCCACGATTATAGGGAGAGGTTTTATCACCAAAAATGCTTTCGACTCCCCAACCAATAAGGGCAATAACAACCGCAGCAATCAAAGCGGTCCAAAAGCCGTTAACGGCAAAGCCCGGTACTAGGAACCCGACGAACATCAGAACAATTGCGGCAACGATAAAGCGAATAACGTGACGCATAAAACTCATAAACCATTCCTCCTTTAATAGGGTAGGTGTACGTTTTCATTTTGGCTTATCACCGTATAAAGTATGTAAAATAGGTGGCATGTAATTATTTCAATGGGCAACTTACCCAACTGGGATTGACTCCTCTTGAAATGGTTTTTGTAGCTTCAAACATGCTACATGGTATAATAGGATGATGATTAGATAAGAAGGGGGCAGCATTCGTGGAGCGAAGGATTTTACGAACACTAGAATTTAATAAAATCATCGCCATGCTGATGGAGAAAACCACATCAGAACTCGGACGAGAACTGGCTGAGGCACTTGAGCCTTTTATCCATATAGATGTTGTTCGTCATGCTCAAAGACAAACGGAGGAAGCAAGCACGATACTACGTGTCAAAGGAAGCGTGCCATTGGGCGGTATCCGCAATATCCGTGGTCCGATCCAACGTGCTCGGCTGAACTCGATTATAGCGCCGATGGAACTACTTGATATTGCTACTACCTTGCATGCGGGACGTCGTCTTAAACAATTTATTAGCGATATCTCCGAGGAAAATGAGTTATCCATTTTGCAGGACTTGGTAGATCGGATTGAGGGGCTACGTGAATTAGAAACCGAAATAAAACGCTGTATTGATGACAATGGTGAAGTGGTGGACAGCGCTAGCCTTGAATTGCGCCAGATTCGGCAGGAGATTAGAAGCTCTGAAGCACGAATTCGTGAAAAGCTTGATCAGATGACTCGTTCTTCATCCACACAAAAAATGCTGATGGAAAACATTGTAACGATACGTGGAGATCGCTTTGTTATTCCAGTAAAACAGGAGTATCGCTCGCATTTTGGCGGTATTGTACACGATCAATCTGCCTCAGGGGCTACGCTGTTTATTGAGCCAGAAGTGATTGTGTCGATGAATAACAAGCTACGCGAGGCGAGACTAAAAGAAGAGCATGAAGTTGAACGCATTCTTTATACGTTAACCGTACTAGTAGCAGATCATGTGGAAATGCTGTTGGAGAATTTATCTGTGCTGGCCGAACTTGATTTTATTTTTGCAAAAGCACAGTTGGCATACAGCATGAAAGCTATAAGCCCGAAATTAAATGAAGAAGGCTACGTTTTGCTTAAAAAAGGACGCCATCCGCTGATTGATCCAAAGGTGGTCGTACCACTCGATGTAGAATTAGGCAAAGAGTATACAGGTATTGTAGTCACTGGTCCTAATACTGGAGGTAAGACCGTATCCATTAAAACGTTAGGCTTATTGTCCTTAATGACGATGGCAGGGCTTCATATACCAGCGCAGGAAGAAACCGAGATGGCGATATTTTCCTCCATCTTTGCAGATATAGGTGATGAGCAATCAATTGAGCAGAGCTTATCTACATTCTCTAGTCATTTGACTAACATCATTCGTATATTAGATCAAATGGATGAAAAAAGTCTTGTGCTGTTTGACGAGCTAGGAGCAGGCACAGACCCTACTGAGGGTGCAGCGCTTGCGATGTCCATTTTGGATTTTGTGCTAGCTAAAGGGGCTAGGTTAGTAGCTACGACGCATTATAGTGAATTAAAAGCATATGCATACGATACACCGGAAGTAATTAACGCCAGTGTAGAGTTCGATGTACAAACCCTGCGTCCAACCTATCGGCTGTTGGTTGGGGTTCCTGGTCGTTCCAATGCATTTGCGATTGCAGCTCGTCTTGGCTTAAACGAGCAAATAATTGATAAGGCTCGTCGTTCTGTGTCTACAGAGGAGAATCAGGTAGAAAAAATGATTGCCTCTTTAGAATCCAACAAAAAAACAGCAGAAAAAGAGCGTGAAGCTGCCGAAAACATTCGTAAACAAGCGGAAGAAATGCGTCAGCAAGTAGATGAGGAGCGTCGTCAATTCGCAGAAACCAAAAATCGATTGCTTGAAAAAGCGGAAGAAGAGGCACGTATTGCGGTGCAGCTAGCCCGTGAGGAAGCAGAGGAAATCATTCGCGAATTGCGTCAGATGCGTAAAGAAGGTGTTGATTTTAAAGAACATCGCCTGATTGATGCTAAACAACGGTTAGGAAATGCTGTGTTAGAACTGGAAAAAGAAAAAGTGAAAAAACCAGCTAAAGCCGTTCGTGCTACTCAGATTAAGGTTGGCGACGAAGTGATGGTCGATAGCTTTGGACAAAAGGGAACCGTCTTGGATAAGGTATCAAGCTCTGAATTCTTAGTCCAGCTTGGAATTATTAAAATGAAAGTCAAAAAAGATGATATGCATGTGGTGAAAGAATCGGTTCAACCGAAGAAACCAGTGCAGTATACGACCATAAAAAGAGAAGCCAGTAGCATTAAATTAGATCTGGATCTACGCGGATATAATGTAGAGGATAGCATTCAAGAAATAGATCGTTATCTGGATGATGCGGTATTATCAGGTTTTCACAAGGTATCAATTATTCATGGTAATGGTACTGGGGTTTTGCGCAAAGGTGTACATGAATTTTTGCGCCGCCATCGTAGCGTCAAATCATTTCGCTTAGGTGGTCAAGGTGAGGGTGGCGTGGGTGCTACCATTGTAGAATTGAAATAGCGGGGAGGAGAGCCTTTTATGGCGATCTTATTTCAAAATACGTATCTGGCCACTGCAACCTATTTTGCGGTGACAGGTCTTGCGATGATTCTGTTTATCTCTATCTTTGAACTGGTCACGAAATATCGGGTCTGGGTTGAATTAAAAAAGGGAAATCTCGCTGTAGCAATGGCAACAGGCGGTAAGATATTTGGGATCGCCAATATCTTCCGGTTTTCCATCCAACAACATGAGAAGCTAGGAGCATTCTTACTACATGCTAGCTACGGATTTTTATTGATGCTACTTGCCTACTTTATCTTTGAATTTATGACACCAAGTCTCAAGATCGATCATGAAATCGAGCAAGATAACCGCGCAATCGGGCTGATTTCCATGTTTCTTTCCATTGGTTTTTCGTACATCATTGGAGCTAGTTTGGTGGTGTAGTGCGATGCCTACATGTAAAAAGAGAAATGTAAGAAATTCAGAAAGATAAATCAAAGCGTAATCAGGACGGCAAATTTTGTGAATGGCTGTCCTTTTTGCGTTAGGCAGGGTATAATATGGCTTTGAGAAGGATAGAAAGAATCTCTCGTGGTGGGGGGCAGCAATTTGGATAAACTATACAAAGCATTGTTTATTTGCGGCCTTGTTTTTCTGGGGTTAGGAATTTACTATCTATCGTAGTTACTACATACGTAGCATATATACGTGGAGAGACAGAGGAAAGAGGAGATTATTATGACACATCCTATTCGTGTCGCGGTTGTAGGCCTTGGTTTTGTAGGTTTGCCGCTCGCATTAACCTACGCGATGAAAGGTGCAAAAGTAGTCGGAATCGATGTTTCTGAACAACTTGTGAAAGAAACAAACGCGGGAAAATCTCATCATCTGGAAGCATATAAAGGCAAGACATTGCCAGAAATTTTACAAGAACAGGTGGAGGCAGGACGTTTTCATGCCACTACTTCTTATGAAGAAGCACAGCAACAGGTTGACCACTATATCGTAACAGTAGGTATCCCTGTTAAAAATGGTGACCCCGAGTTGCAATATTTGAAAAGCGCTGCTCAATCTTTAGGACGTCAGCTCAAAAAAGGCGATCACGTCATGATCCGCAGTACCGTAATTCCTGGTACAACAGAAGAAGTCGTGAAACCATTTCTAGAAGAAGTGAGTGGCATGACAGCAGGCGAGGATTTCTATCTGAGTTATTGCTCTGAGCGTATTGCAGAAGGACGGGCTTTCGAAGAGTTTATTCATATGCCACTTGCCTTAGGTGGTATTAATGAAGCGAGTGCAGCGAAAGGAAAAGAATTGCTTTCCTTTATTAGCGAGACGGAGATTACCATTACAGATATTCGGGTAGTGGAAGCCTCTAAGGTTATTGAGAACATTCAACGTGACGTAAATATTGCGATGGTTCAAGAGTTTGCGAGATTTGCGGAAGCGGCAGATATCGATGTATTTGAATTAATTAAGGTTGCTAACACGCACACTCGCGTAAATTTACTAACACCTGGTCCGGGCGTAGGTGGCTATTGTTTGCCAAATGCACTTTATTACTTAGCACCAAAAGCTAAAGAACTAAACGTGGACTTGCCACTCTTGACTACTGCACGCAAGATCAACGATGGTATTCCTAATGTGTTGGTAAACATGTTGGAGCAGACACTACAATCTGTAGGGAAACGTTTGAGTGACAGTAAGGTAGCGGTGTTTGGTCTAGCAATGAAAGATTTCTCCAATGATGATCGCATCAGTCCGGTGCACGATTTTATTGAGATTTTGCTAGCTAAAGGTGTAGAGGTTACCTCCTACGATCCTGCTGTCCACACCCCGTATGCTCATAAAAAAGACAGCTTAGAGGCTGCTGTAACAGGTGCAGACGCTTTGGTATTAGCTGCGATGCAACAGGAGTTCACTGAGCTTGATTGGACAGAAGTTACTGGCAAAATGGCAGCTTCTCCGGTGTTATTAGATATGAAGAATCGCATTCCGCGTACGCTTGATGAGCAAGTGAAAGTGAAGCGAATCTAGAATGTAGGAGAAAACGTCCTGTCTCTGGTCAGAATTGACGTAAGGGAGCAGGACGTTTTTTTATCTTGTGATCATCAATACGATATGGGAATAGAGGCTATGTTAACAAAATGGCACTGAACTAGCCAAATTCATCATTGCACGCATGGTTTTATACATATCAGATTGGTTCTTTGCGGTATATATAACTTCAGTCGTGTTAGGAATGATTTCAGTTCCCGGCACGATAGAGGCCATCTCAGCTTGACCATAATGAGAGAACTCGATTTTTAATTTAAGAGGCAATTCTGTAGTGAGTGGTACTATCTCCTTACAACGCTGCAAAGCAAGGCTAGCTTGTTCCTGGAGAACTTCACGGCTTTCTTTCAAAGAAAGGCAGATCGCTGAAGTACGAGACGCCGCATACTTAACGATTGCTGTCTGAATGCCAGGAATCAGCTCACGTGCTTCTTCTGCAATTAGATTGTCACCAGATACCAAGCAAACAGGCACACCGAATAAACCAGCGTAGATGGCATTAAATCCAAATTCGCCTACGACCCGACCATTTATGTACATATTTTTAATTACGCGAGACATCGTATGGCTAAGAACGCCAGGAACGCCGTGGCGGGTATGGTAGCCGATCAAAAAAGCTGCATCATATGTTTCGTCCAAACCATGCATCATGGAGTGGTCACGTGGGGTTCCACGTAGCAGGCGAGCTTTCGGATGCAAATCTTCCAAATGAATGTTATTAAGATTTTCATGGCTATCTGCTACCAAGACTTCAATAGCACCAGCGGCAATTGCACCTTCAATGACAGCATTTATATCTCCAGTCATATAGGAACGACCTCTTTGATAATTACTGCCTGTTTCGGGATTAATATAAGTAGGATCGGTAATACCCGAAATTCCTTCCATATCACAGGAAATAAATACTTTCACGATTACTCACAACCTTTCTATGTAGTTCCTCTTTTATTGTACAAGGATTCAGATATTGAGACAAAGAAAAAACGACTTCGTACGCTTGGATGGAGCGAAAGGAAGTCGTTCTTGTGTACATTGATAATCAGTAGTACAAGGTAATGCCTAGCTACATTTACATCTGATCAACTAGAGTTGTACGATCAGGTTATGATTTTCGTTTTTGTTGATACAGATCAATGGTTTGCTCCGCCATCTGGCCAATCGTAAATTCACGGTCGATCATTTCCGTAGCTGTATCTACCAAGCGTCGTTGAAGGCTTTTATCTTGCCATAGTCTGATCATGGCTTCTGCCAATTGGTCTGCTGCTGCTGCTGGGACCAACAAACCAGTTTCTTCGGAAATGACAAATTCGCTAACGCCACCAACATCAGTAGCTATTACAGGTAGAGAAGCGGCCATTCCTTCAACGATTGTATAACCTAATCCTTCATACAAAGCAGCATGAACATACATATCTAATGCTTGCAAGCAACGTGGAACATCGGTACGGAAACCGACAAAGCGGACTTGCTCAGCAATTCCAAGCTGACGTACCTGATCTTCCAGGGCCGGACGTTCGACACCATCCCCGATTATTGCCAGATAAAGATTTGTATGGTTTTGTGTGTTGGCTAAAACTTGAGCAAAAGCTTGAAGCAAATAAGGAAGCCCCTTGATTTGCACAATACGTCCAACGTTTCCAAATACAAAAGCATCCTGGGGGAGCTGCCACTCTTCGCGTAGCATGGCACGCACTTTTGCTTTATGTTCTGAACGGAAAGGAGTTACATCCATTCCATTAAAAATTACACTTGTTTTTTCTTTAGGAATGCCATCTTCTATTAACACCGTTTGAAGTGCCTGACTCACAGTAATAAAGTGGTCGGTCCAGCGGCGTGTTTGTTTTTCCATTAGAGTTGCCACAAAAGAGGCTAGCGGACTCACATAATCGTATTTTAAATTACTATGGACCGTGGTAAATGTTGCGCAGTCCATCGCACGAGTCGCCAATCTTCCCATAAAGTTAGCTTTCACTCCATGTGTATGCACAATATCTGGATTCATAGCGATAATTTCCTGTTTTAATCCCTGCAAAATACGGAAATCAAAGCGTCCATATGTATGTAATGTTGTCACTTTGATGCCAGCTTCACGCAATTTTCTCGCAAATAATGCATCGTAAAAGCATACGACGGCTGCGTCTACTTGCTTCTCAGAAAAAGAGGTAAGCAGATTGAGAATATGCTGTTCAGCTCCACCAAATTCTCCACCGCCGATTACGTGGAGGACACGTAGTTTGCTTTTCATGTAATCCACCCGAACCTTTCCAACAGACCATTTCAAATATACCAGATGAAGCCGTGATTCGCAATATGACCGTACTTATGGTATGGTAAACGTGACATTTTTTTTATAGATTTGATCTATATAAGTAAGGTAATAATTGCGTTAGAAAATGGGAAAAGTTACGTTTTTAAAGATTTTGGATTCGTGGATAAGGATGAGGAAGATAGATATGAACAAGCGACATAACGTATTAATACTTTCGTATATATTTCCACCAATTGGCGGCGGAGGGGTTCCACGTCCGCTTAAAATGGCTAAATATCTAGGGGAATTCGGCTGGGGTGTACATGTTCTCACGGCAGACCCAAGTTACCATGCTACCCTTGACCCCACCCTACTAGCAGATGTTCCAGCAGATGTGCAGATACATCGGGCAAAGGAACTGACTGCAAAATTTCGTAAACCAGCAGGGGAAACAGCTACATCATCTGGTAAACAAGATGGTGACAAGCAGGCTTCCAGTAGTGAAATAGCAAGAGAGAATAAGCCAGATTCAAGTACAGAGAAGAACAACATCACATCAACTTCAGCACAACTGACCGTAGCAACCACTCAGCCATCCTTGGTCACTCGCCTAAAGGACACATTATTTCGAACAGCAAAAAAAGTAAAGCCATACCTGCTCATCCCGGATGATCAGATTTTGTGGTATCCGGAAGCAGTGAGGGTGGGGCGTGAGATTATGCGCAAGCACCGCATTGATGTTGTTTTCTCTACATCAGGACCGGTAACAAACCATCTTGTCGCTCGGAAATTGGCAGCAGAGTTCGGTTGCCAATGGATTGCTGACTTCCGAGATCCGTGGACTCAAAATATGCATCGGTCAGGTATTGCTTGGCGAGAGCAGCTTGAGGAGCGGATGGAAGCGAAAGTGATGAAGCAAGCTGATGCTATTACAACAGTGACGGCTACATTTGCCGATAATTTTCAAAAAAAATACCCAGCTACCGTAAAACGAATGGAGCTGATTTATAACGGCTTTGACCGAGCCGATTTTGCAAAGCTGACTCCTGCACATACGGTACCTGATCGTTTCCATGCGGCATATGCAGGCATTTTGTATCAAAAACGAAACCCGCGATTACTGCTGAGTGCTATCAAAGAACTGATTGACGAAGGTCTGGTTGATCAACAGGAGATTTGCCTTTCATTTGCTGGTGTCTTTGACTATCCGGGTTATACAGAAAATCGGGATTGTGTAGAGAGGCTTGGTTTACAGAAAGCTGTAAGGGTGCTTGGTAATCTGCCTCATAGAGAAGCATTAGGCTTGATGAGTGGTGCAGATGCGTTGCTGATGATCGGGGATGTGACTCCTGATGCAGGCGCTTATATCCCGGGTAAGTTATATGAGTATATGGGGGTAGGTAAGCCCATTTTAGCTTTAAACATGCCAGGAGAGGCGACAGAGATCATCCAGCGCTTTGGCTTAGGAGAGGTAGCCAACCCTACTGATAAGGAAGCGATGAAACAAGCCTATTTACATCTGTATCAGGCGTGGAAGCAACAAAAGGAGAACGGGCCACACATAGAACGCGATGAGAGCTTCTATGACCGTGTTAAGCTGTACGAACGACGTGAACAGGCAGGTCAACTGGCACAACTAATGAATGAGCTAGTGGGCGGTGCTGGAGACAGTGAGAAGGTAAGCTTAGCAAAAACAAATTTGATAAAAGAATAAGTAGTGGAAGCGTGTTTGAACGTTATACGTTCGCACGCTTTTTTGATGGATCAGAATACATATAAAAAACTCTCTACCGGTCAATGATTGACGATCAGTAGAGAGTTTTTTTATTACTGAGGGCTTACGCTACAATTTAATCAAGCAAATATTTTTTCACTTCTTCGGGGTCTTTCATTTTAATGTTTTCCCCATATTTAAAGAATGTGAATTTAACCTCCTGATCCATGTAGCCACCACCTGGAATAGGTAGGATAATCCATGTTTGATAACTATGGATCAAGCCATCATCTTTGCCGATGCCCACGGTCATCTTAATGGTGGTGTTAGCTAAAATCTCGTTAATATCAGGACGATCTTGTAAGTGTTCTTTAAAGACTGCAAATAAATCGCTGCCTGCATTTTCTACCCATTCCTTACCAGTAATTTTGATCTGATAAGGAATTGTCTCGGTGCTGATCACTTTTTCATCAGGCATCTGCACAGCTTTATCTAAGAAAGGTAACCATGCTTCATAACCGCGGAATACATCGATAGGAATAGGTTCCTCGCGTGCTGTAATCCAGTTACCGCCTTTGAAAATATATCGTTCGTCTCCTTTACGGTAGTACACAAATTCCTGACGAGCGATGCGACCCGTCACTTGATAAGCATCTGGACCTTCAACGATACCATCAAACATACTGGTTGTCTCACGTGACATCATCCGATTTTTTACATAGCCGCTGAACCAGTATTTGCTAGGGTTAACCTCTGTCTCGACACCGTTTTTCATCATCTTAAAAGTAGCTTTTCCCTTTTCCAAAGCAGCACGTAATACGGCGGCAGGATTTTCAGCAGGGACAATGCCAGCAGGAGCCGTATCTTCTACCTTCACAAACTCTTTTGGAGCAGATTCATACGTACAACCGGAGAGGAGGGAGAGAGCAGTTATGCTCGCAAGTAACCATTTTCCCTTATTTCGAAGCATAGCGAACCCTCCTCACGATACCGAAAGCAAATAATGCAATGGTGATGCCAACTGCAATTGGGAAGACAGGGAAATGGTGGCGTTTGAACACCAGTATGCGGTGGTTATCGTACATGGTAGCAACCAACTCGTTCTCTTGATCTCCGTCAATATCTCCAACTTGCATTTTAATTAATGGTAAATAAATCTTCCAATTTTGCTTGAGCCCGTCTTGCGTGTAATCATAACCAGCGAGATAACGACGATCGAAACTACTCACCCAGCTTTTTGCTTGGGCTATCAGTTCTGCGTGTTCATTCTTGCCAATGCTAGCATAGTTGGTCAAGCGGAAACTCGTGTCTTTTTCGCTACTTGCAAATAACATGTCCCATTTACCATCAGCGGTTGGGCGCAAGATATAAGAAGGAACACCGCCAATCAAAAGTACATCCTGATTATCATGGTCAATATCTGCTACCATAATGTCGCTCATCGCAAGTCCACCTTTTAAGGATTTACGATTCAAACGATAGCTTTCTTCTACCGTAGCATCAGGCTTAACGGTAATCACAGATAGATCTTCATCTAAAACTAGCAGCCCTTCTTCTCCACCAGGAAGGCGCATCGTGTCCAAAATCTTGGTGCCACGCGATTTGTACTGGAAGGAGATTTCGCCATAGGAGCCGGTCAAAAATCCATTTTTAATTGCTACATCATGGAATTTCGTTGGCTTATTAAATTGATTGATGTGATAGGTATACCCATCCTGATCCGTCAGTTTTCTATCTACCTGTGCCAGATCAAGCAACAGGGCGCGGAATGGTGCTGTACCAGACTGCATCATTGCCTCCGTATAGGTTTGACGCTGTACAGTAGGGACCAATTGATCCCCAATTTGAGCATAATATGGGAAACCAGGGTAGTCCGTTGGCATTTGCGCCAAAGCGTTCTTCCACTGTTGCGGTGTAAACTGATCCTGTTTTAAACGTACAAGCTTACCGTCTTTCCACTTCATTACGTAAAGAGAGAGCGGCTCATTCTTTAAATAAAGAAGCTTTTCAGCAGTTGCCTTTTTTTCTTCTGGCGTTTCTGGAATTTTATCTTCTTCCACATCCGCAACTTCATCTGCGTTACCATAGGTCAGAATTTCCATCGTGCCATCACCGTCGACGTCATACAGGACGATCGGGAAGTAATCAACCCACTCACCTTTATACAGACGGTCTGTTTCTGCTATTAACACAAAATGATTAATTGCTGCCAGATTATCACGTGCATAGGTGAAATTAGTCAGGCAAGCTACAGCAACAAGTGCAAACACTGCGTTCCACTTTACTTTTCCGTAAAATTTAACTAGTAGGGCAAGGCCTACAATTGCACCAATTGCGCCTAGTACATATTTGACCATGATGCGATCATCTAATGTGGTCAATGCTTTATCTAACAATAAGAATCCAATCGTAAAAATTATCACCTGACGACGTTCCTCTTTATGGATGAGGAAGTACGTCCCAATAAGTAGTGGCACAAAGATCACGAGGGCAATCCATGACAGATCAATAAAAGCGACCTTGACCACCAAGTTATAAGCGATAAACAGGGCAAAGGCATAAACTGCCCAGTATAAGGTTTGCAGCCTAAACAGCTGTCGCATACAATTCACCTTTTTCTCGTTTATGATCTGGAGCCAATTTTGCGGTTGGCATACCGGAAGTCAAGAGTGGCCAGTGCCGCTACCATTCCGCCTAATAGCCAGAAGAAGGTAGACATAAACGGCACTTCAAAGATGTTTTCCACCAAGTTGTGGAAGAACACGGCCAGAAAACCGCAGAATAATCCCAAGCCTGTATAGAAATACGGCGAGTTTTTCCAACGTAAGGTAGCCTGAGCCGCGTATTTAACAATGGCAAGCATCATGGTAACCATTAGAGTTAAACCAATAATCCCCGTTTCAGCCAAGGTTTTAAACATGTAGCTGTCGGTATAGATGGTTCCAAAATAACGGGAAGCTACCGCACCGCCCCAGTGACCAGGACCAGCACCAAACAGTGGTTCCAGTCGCATGCGATGGTAAGCATTTGTCCAACGCGCTACACGACCGCTCTGGCTACTTTTTTCCCAATAGTCCTCAGTAAATAGGGTTGTAATACGGTTTTGCACCTTACCGATGACAGGAGTTGTCTCCGGTACAGCCAACAAAACAACGCCGCCAATAATAGCTACGGCTACAATGGATAAGAAAACTTTGCGGTTCACAAAAATAGAGCCAATAACCAATACGGCTAGTAGGGCGAACCAAGCCCCACGTGAGCCTGTCGCAATTAGACAAACTAGCATAATCAGGGATGTCAGCCCCCAAAGAAGCTTTTGCTTTTTGGTTATTCCTTGCAAAAATAGACTGATTGCAATTGGAATGGTAAAGATCATGTAGCTACCCAAAACGTTCGGGCTTGTTACAATGGAGAATGCACGTCTCTTCATTGATTCGTTTTCGCCTGTCCACGAGCTGTTTACTTCCACTCCAAGCACGACCTGCATCACGCCAATAAAGGCTACGAATAGACCGACTAAGGTGAAGGCTTTCAAGAAACTCTGCATTTGTTCTTTCGACTCAATTAAATAGAAGCCGATTAACAGCGCAACCATATATTGGAAGATGGCTCGAAAACCTTCCACGCTGGCATCAAAATTAGTCATGTCCATAAACATAAGTCCCAGGCCAAAAACCAAAAAGGCAAGGAACGCATGCTTAATGCCAGGCATGGAGCGATTGCCTTTTGCATACGCAGCAAAGGTAAACAGAAGGAGGACAGTAAGAACGATTTTATCCCATAGAGATCCAATAATTCCAATCGGGATAAATTTACGCAGTGCGTAATCAATGATAGGATAGGTGAGTAATAAGTAAATCCAGTTGGTAGGATTCATTACCAACTTTTTTAGATTCGTTTTCAAGCGAAGTCCCCCTACACATTTGTTCGACCCTACCATTATAATGAATCATAAGATAGGGTAGCAAGGAAAAGAAATCTAGCGTTGTTAACTAACAGACCAAGTAGCGCGCAAGAATTAGGAGATTACGAGCTGTGAATTTACTAAAAACCGCATCCATGATAGTAGTACTTACATTAATAGGACGTCTGCTAGGCTTTATTCGCACACTCTATGTTTCACATTTGTACGGGACAGGGATGCAGGCGGATGCCTACTTTCTCGCATTAACGATTCCCATGACCTTGTTCATGATTATTCCCGGGGCGATCAATGCTGTCCTGATTCCTACCATGCGAGGAATACTAGAAGATAATCAGACCCAGAAAGCTTCTGTTCTCTACCATAAAATGTTGGCACTGATAACGTTCAGCTTTTTTGTTCTGACCGTGGCGGGCTATTTTCTCTCTCCACAGATTGCTCTGATGTATGGCGTGAGCGGTGAAAAAGCGGCACTTACCATCCGTCAATTGCAATTGATGTGGCCATCTGTTTTCTTTATTGGTCTCGCAGGTCTATGGGCAAGTGTCTTAAATGCACATCAGCATTTCTTTACATCTACACTAGGTACGGTGGCGAATAGCGTTATTGTTATTCTTGCCATGGTTGCCCTTGTACCAATCGTTGGAGTGGACGGTTTATCAATTGCTACCACTCTCGGTTACGTAGCTGCTCTAGTCGTTATGTGGCCAGCTATGCGCAAATATGGCTATAGTCAACGGTTTAACCTGCAATATCGTCAGGATGCCGAGTTGCGCAGTATGGGCGAACGCGTTGTTCCTATTCTCATTGGTTCCGTTATTTCGCAAACCACCACCTTTCTGGAACGTGGTTTAACTACAGGGCTTGGGGATGGAAAAGTAGCAGCGCTCTCTTATGCCAATCAAATCGCCCAACTTCCAATGGCTATCTTTGTTGGGGCGTTTACGTTACCATTGTTTCCACTCTTAGCCAATTACGTAAAGCGTAAAGAGATGCATTTAATGAAAGCTACGTTAGAAAAGGGCTTGTCTTATTTATTGATTTTGTTGTTTCCAGTTACAATTGGGTTCATTTTGTATGGTGAAAACCTGATAAGCTTGTTGTTCGTTCGAAAATCTGGTGCTTTTAATGAAGAAGCATTATCCTGGACGTTTTTTGGTCTTGTTTTCTATGGCATGGGCCTTTACTTCTTAGCAGCTCGTGATTTGATTACACGAGCATTCTATGCCTTAGAAAATACTCGCACCCCTGTGATTGTGGGAGCAGTTGGTATCGGTGTTTACTTGCTGACTGCCAAAATATTCACCCCATTTTTAGAGCATGGGGGCGTAGCGTTAAGTGCTTCTGTATCTGCAATGGTTCAGTCTATGCTATTGTTTGTGCTGCTATGGCGTTCCATTGGCCAGCTTCTGACCTGGGATTTCTTGTTGACTGCAGCGAAAGTTATAATGGCTTGCGCTGTGATGTCTATTGTCGCCTTGATTATTAGGGTACTGATGGTGGAATCGAGTAAGCTTTTGGAATTGCTCGTAGGAGGTACCGTGTCTACCGCCATCTATTTTACAGCGTTGTTAGTAATGCGCGAACCGCTTGTGAAAGATATTGTTAGCAAGGTAGCAGGACGCTTTCTGAAAAAGTAGGAGGCACCCTCTATCAAATGACGATTAGTCAGGGAAAAGGTTTCTCCATAAAAGAGAAAAGGCATTCACTATACAGTACGTGGTGAGTGCCTTTTCTTTATTTCTTTAGTAGTTATACCTATTTTAATATCTTCACTTGATCCCGATTCAGACCAAAGCGGGACAGAGATTCGGCACGCGTAGAAGCTAACTGCCACTTGTCTCCTGCTTTGTGCAACTCATACTCCCAGCATTGTTCGTCTTGACCGTGATCGCTTATTTGTTTGGTGCTGAGATTTTTCCATTTATCCTGATAGACTTCTCTTACCAGTATTTTCAAATGAGTGTCATCCACCATTTCTAAAGCCCCAAAATCAATTTCTAGATGAAGTAAGTCACCCACAAAGACTTGTTGCAAAACGTTTGGCGTAATTTTAAACTGTTCTACCTCACGATCATAGCTCTTTTTTTCATCGCCATTCGCAGAGAGGTAGGGAACGAGTGGGTCAACGCTTGTTTTAGTCTTAGCGTATTGTAACCATGCTTTGTTGTAAGCTTTAAAGAAAGCGGAGATCTCATCTTCAACACTACCTGCTTCAGAAATTTGGATCGGTAAATCAATGAATGTATCCTGCTCGCCTAATGTACCTGTATTACTTACCTCACCAAGTGGTGTAGTTGCTTTGATAGTAAATTCCAGTGCTTTTTTGGGAGCGTTGGTGATTAAGGCATCGTATCCAGTAAAGCTTTTTTCAAAGGTAACGGGTAGAGCTTGACCGTTATGGAATAGTTTAGCTTTATTTACATTGGTATACACTTTAACGTCACGGACAGGGAAATTCACTATCACTTGTTGAGAACGTCCAAAGCTGACATCAAATTTGATTTCGGTACTTACTGTGCCTAACATGGTAGGTAAGCTACCATTCATAAAATGTTCCCCTGGGAAAAAGGGACCCACTTTGAAAGTATCTTTGTTATCTTGTTCAGATGTCACTTCTTCAGATTTCTTTTGTTTAGGTTGAGCTGATTGGGTCTCGGGAGTAATCTCTACACCTTGCTCTCCTGTTACTAATTTGGTTCCTTTTGGTCCAATCAATTGCATATAGACTGGGCGTACCTGCACCTTATATACGTTGCCTACCTTTTTTAAGACCAGTAGGGAATTTGCCGCCGCCGCATCCTCTAGAGCCTCAGGTATATAGGACGGATTAGCTTGATAGCTGGCAGCTTGTTCGGTAAGCGAATTTACGTATGTTTTCCAGGTTTCAGTATGTTTGGACAAGCTTGCAATAATTCCAGCTGCATTTTTATCGGTCAATGTAGCTTTGACACCAGTTGGTACAGTAGTTACTTGTACAAAGATATCCAATTGATTTTGTTCTACTGCTTGCTGGAACTGCTTGACGACGGTTTCTGGATTTTTATACACAGCCGTGCGTTGTTGGTTAAAAATGAAAAAGCCAATAGCAACTATGATTAAAATGGCTATAGGTACAATTATTTTCCATTTCATGTTAATCCTCCTTCTGAAAAAACCTTCTTCTTTATTCTAGGTGATTATTTTCACACGTCAATGTAGGAAGTGGTTATTTGCCAAATATACACCTTTTAGCAAAAAGATTGGATGAAGGTGCATGAAAGGATTATTTTTTAGTTTGATCATGTTAATCCGGAATGTTTATAAATAAAATCTATGATAACATAGAGCTGAGCACTTTTCGCATAAGCATAAATACCTTCATATAGATATAGCAAATTACTAGTCCCCAGGAGGCATACTGACGATGAAAGAATGCGATAGCTTAGAAGCGGTTGAACAGGATTTACAAACATACCCGCTTTGTCTTGTCTTCATTAAATCTAAGAATTGCGGTGTCTGCGATGCTGTTGAACAGAAGCTGGATATATGGCTATTAAATGAACAGCACCCAAATCCTTTACATGCTATTAAAGCATCTATAGATAAACTTCCTGAACTTTCGGGGAGATTTTTAGCGTTTTCCGGGCCTACCATACTTGTGTTCGTCTATGGCAAAGAGATATACCGCCAAGCAAGGTTCATCCAAATGCAAGAACTGAGTGAGACGCTCCTACAAGCCAAAATTATGGTAGAACAAGCAGAAATGAAAGGTCTTAGTGAAAAATGAAGAGAGGTAAGATCGTGAAATCGGGTAACAAGGAGAAGGGATTGCCTAAAAGAATACGCCTCCATGGACAATATCAGATTAAAAAAATGATTTCGCAAAGCGAGCTGTCTATCGTGTATACAGCACGGCAATTAGGGAGTAAATATACACGTGTCGTTAAAGAGTTTTTTCCAAAGGCACTTGCCTTACGTGATCTTGATAATAAGACGCTTTTCTGCCGGCTTCCTTCTTTGCAGGATAAATATAACGAATTGATGCAGGCATTTACTAGAGAAGCGGAAATGATAAAAGGACTGAATCATCCTAACTTTGTATCATATGTTGACTTCTTTGAGGAGAATGGTACAGCTTATTTAGTAATGAATTACTGCGAAGGGATGACACTGGATCGTTATGTACAGGAAACGGAGCAACTGTATACCGCGGAAGTTATTGAAAAGACATGGCTACCGCTTGTGAATGCCATCGATTACCTACACAAACAAGGTATTATTCATCGCGATATTAAACCTAGTAACATTATAATCAGCTCGTCTGGGAATCCTATCCTGATAGATTTTGGTTCAGCCATCCCTATGAGTCAAGAAGGCCAAGCAAGCAAACAAACAATTGTAACCACAGCGGGTTATTCTCCCTTAGAATTTTATTCAGAGAAGTCAAAGCAAGACGCACGCTCTGATTTGTATAGTCTTGCCGCGACGCTTTTCTTCTATATTAATAGGAATTCTCCTACGGATGTTACTCAACGTTTATTTGAACATCCAACAGATGGAATACATATGCCTTCTTCTATCGTTACTCCTATGCTGGCACGAGTCATTCGCTGGGGATTAGCAGTCCAAGCTGACAAGAGGTGTCCCACGTTAAACTGGTTCAAGCGTGCCTTGTATGCAGAGGCGCTTATTTGGAAAAGTAGAGAGAGGTTGATTCCTGCATCAAAGCAAAAAACAACCGCAACTACTTCATCATCTGGCAAACCATCTTAACGGTGAGATTATATGGGGGTAGGAACGTCCGAATACAGCTGAGAATTCACTTTAACGGCTTTATATCGCAATTCAATCTCTGTAATTCCATCCTCAAACGTAATGTACAATTTGTCATTATAGGTGAGGATTTCTTTTTTGTTGGTACGAAGTAGAGTGGTGCCGCGTACCAATGTGCAGTTGGAAGTGTTTTTTACCAATAATGTCCCATTTTTGCTTGCCTCGAACACAATGGATTCTGCTTCTGGCAACGGCTCATTTACGTTTAGACTTCTAAACAGCTCCTTAAGCGTAATCTTGCGTTGAGGGAAGGAGGAGAGTGGCCAGTAGGTAACTGGAATATCATTTCCACTAGCAGTTTGTAAAAAGTACCCTTCCAATTTTCCAGATAGCATGGGTTTAGGTCGAACGATCAGATAAATGACTCCTCCAATGAGAGCGACAGCCAACAAAATGCCACCGATTAGCAGGTATTTGTCCCACACAGATGTAATGGTAAGGGATAATTCCGACGTAACTAGCTCACCATCCGGATCAGTAGCTGTTATTATCAGAGTGGTTGTTCCTGTTGCAAGTGGGGCAATATGCAAAGTTTGGTCTTGAATGGATGTGCTTGTTACTGTTGCATCAGGAGCATTTATGATCTGGTAAGTGAGGATATCCTGATTAGCATCAGTAAAATATTTGCGCAGATCAATCCCTGCTTCTCCTGATTCTTTAGAGAGGGAGATTGTGCGCTGTGCAGTCGCTTGCGGTGCCACATTGCCTACATGTAGCTTTTCTACAGAGGTTTCCCGATAAAAGTCTGGACCTTCCATTCTGATTTTCCACGTATAATCCCCAGATTGTTTGAAGACATGCTCCAGCTTCCATTCATCCCCAACCAAATTCATCAAGCTTCGCTGTTCTTGTTTTGTAGCTGTATGGAAGGTAATAAATTCAGCCTTTAAGGTTTGATTAACATCTTGATCGGTAAATTTCTTGCTTTGAGAATCAATGAGGTGGGCAACAATGCTAGTGGCTTGTCCTTTTTGTGTTTGATTGGACAGCACTGGGGCCTGTATATCCAGATTGTAGGTACCTAATAAATTAATTTTTACTAAGTTACCAGGTGTACCTCGGAATTTAAGGTTTACGTTCCCTTTCGGTGGTTGCCCGACTTTTAAGAGGGAGTATTTATTTGATTCAGTAAATTGGATACTTTTTGCTTGGGAAAATAATTGAGCTTCTTTAACGGGGTGCTCTGATAACAAAATGATATTTGCTTCATTCATGCTTCCATTAGGAATGGAAAGCGTCACATCTTGTAAAGCTCCAGTTGCAGTAACGGCAGCAACAGAAATCAGTGTAGATTGAATTTGTTTAGCAAAAATTTTGTTGAAAATTTCAGGTAAATCCTCGGCGCTATCTGTAATGAATGAAGTGCCACCTGTCTCGGTTGCAATCCGCTTTAACTCCGCTTGATTAACTGACCCGTCTTGATTTAGACCAATTGTATAAATGGGGAAGCCTTTTGCCTTGGCTTGATTAATTGCTTTGTCAACGTCTTTGTTTGAATCCGCTACGCTCCTCCCTTTGGACATAGGTCCGAAATCGGTACCTCCATCTGACAGCAGAAGTAGGAAAGGACGATTTCCACTCTCAACAGGTTTGGCTATTAACTCAGTACCTGTCAACAGACCAAGTCCGAGGTCTGTATAACCTGAGCGTGGCAAAGTGGAAAGGGCTTTTTTTATCTCATTTTTTTTGTCTTTCATTGAGATTGGTGTTAATGGCTTAGTTTTGACAATTTTGTGATTATAAGCTACAAATCCTACCCTAGTTCGGTCTGCATTGCTCATATCCATAAATAGATTGACTACTTCTGCGGCTATGCCTTCTTTGTCCGTTTCTTTCATGGAATAACTGGTATCCAATACAAATATCGCATCAATACCCCGATTAGGGTCAGCCTTGGCCAACGCTCGGGGAGCTTCTAGTATGCAAGAAAAGGTGATCCCTAAAAGCAGAGCGCATATGGCAAGATACATAGTGGAATTACGCATGGATTTCCTCATCTTGACTTTTAACACATCCTTTGCAAGATATGATCTCAAAATATAAATCGGTCATTATGTCCTAAAAATGAATAGAAAAAATGGAAAACAGGAAAATAGAACCAAAAAAAGGCGAAAACAACTGATTTTTGCAACGAAAAATAGGCGTGTAAGGTAATAAGTACCAATCTAAGTTTTTTGAAAACGGAAAATAAAGGCATAAAGTCCTGATTTTTTAAAATGATTGACAGTGACGAAAAAAGTTGATTAATATAAATTGCGAAAGGTTTTAGGGTAATTATGGCAGGAAAATAGATTAATCTGGTAAAAGAAAAAGATTAATCCAGTATTGTTTGGGACCGATTACCCCTGAATAATTATGACTTTTTATGCACGTGCAATTATTCACATGTAGGTCTACTTATTGTTAATACCTCAGCGAAACATAGAAAGGAGCAGATTATGGACATTATTTATCAAACCAACCGAACGATGCTTTTTGAGGAAATAAATCCAGAGAAGCTGGATCTTATTACCATTGTAGGTGATGTCAAAGGTATAGATAGTCTGAGTGATGAGAAAATCAAAGAAATCAATCAGCATCTGCTTATTAAAAACTTCGACGAATTTTTGGACAAATTCGAACCTACTGTTTATTCGTTTTACAATGCAGCTAATCAAAAAGTGATGTACACACTGAAAAAGCCAGAATCAATCGCAGATGATTGCATCACGGAGATAAAGGTTAACCAGCATAATGATTTTCTGAAAATGTTATTTACCTTGATTGATACGAAGCGCAGTCAGGGTATTACCAACGTAGACTTTAAGTTTGAAAATTTACTAGATATGATCTCTCCGAAAAAAGTCATGGATGATATTAGACAAGTTCGCAAAGAGATTCATTACATGTACACCGAGTACGATAAATTGGATGATGGCGATCCAAAGAAACTTGATATGGGCGATAAGCTCAATAGCATGTTTGAAGAGGCAAGCCAGAACTACAACAATGTCATGGCAATGCTTCCACTAGCGATTGAGGATATTAAAACAAGACTTTTATTAGGTGGTTCTTCTGAGGAGAACAAATCCGAGGCGATACAAATCGGGATGCTTACTATCGGGGAGAGCGGTGAATTAAAGATCATCGAAGCCCCTAAAAGCGATAGCAATGAACTCATGCTATTAGACGATAGTAGTGGCACTGGTTTGGTAACGGTTTTTGAAGATGATTATGAATCTATTACGGAGACACCTTCTTCTTACGTAAAAGACTTAGTAGTGCGCACTTTCTGCCCATTGCCAGCTATTCAGACGGAAGTCGACATTGAGACTGAAGTCCAAAACTATAATACATATCTGGAATTTTACAAAAACGCGAAAGACGACTTTGTAAAAACAGTAAAACCTCTCGTGGAGAAAATTCTTGGCGTGAAAATGTTTTTTGATCAATATGCCACCAAGAACAAGGGCATGGTTCCTACTCTTCTAGTCACCAATACAAAGCTAGATATGTTGGTAAAGAGTAGCAATATTCCACGTCTAGAAACCTATCTAAACACCGTTAACTCCAAAAATGATTTTACAGATACAATCTGGTTCGGTATTGTACCGTCCGTTGAATTAGAGACCGCAGGCAGAGTAAAAGTAAGCCGCGAGCGTTTCAAAGGCAACGAAAAGGTTGTAAAGCAGGACGGAAATACATTGGAATCACTCTCGATGCTTCTAAATGTGGTGAAAGAATACAAGGTACAAGTCTTCTTCAGCTTTGAAACAGGGGAAGAGACCACCTTTAACAGCATGGCCACAGCGGGCATCGATAAATATATCGATAAGTGCAACCCACTTGTTCGCAAGGATTACAGTGAATTCGCAGTACCTTGCGTACCTAACTTTACAGTCATCCCGAAAGATAAGTCTGGGGTAGTAATCGACAGCCGTATGCTGCAAACCGATTCAGGTGCACAGCTCTCGAAAGAAAAAGAAGACATCTTAAAGCTATGGATTGAAGGAGTCTATATTGGTTCTTCTTATGTAGCAGCAGGTGTGGTGGCTTCCTATCAGTGCCCTGATTACATGCGCGAACTATTTAAAAACATCAACAAAGAGTACCCAGGCGTGCGCTTCGATATTGAAGCCGGAGATAACAGCTTACGCGCTGTCACCACAATGGCTAAAGAAATCTCTGGATTTACCAACAACATTAAGGATTCGATCAACCGTAAAAACTTCGGCTTTGTCTTCTCATCAGAGAATGCACAGCTTCAAGAAAAGGATATTAAACGCATTACGGTTTACAAAGCGAGAAGCCTTGCTTTGGCCGATGATGGATTTGATCCTATTTATAAAACTCTCGTTAGTACTTACATCGAACGTATTCTGCGTTTCCAGACTGGAGATTTCAAACACGAAAATATCGTGAAATTCTTCAGTAACAACCCGAGTAGCCAAAAGAGCAAGTGGATTAGTGGGCGCGGGTATATCAATTCCATCGTTCAGGATGGAGACGATATTAGCTACATCATCGACGATAAGAGCAATTTGTGCCACATCGATCTGGTCTTTAACGGAAACGTGAAGAACCTTGAAGTGATGATTACCAAGGGCACAACTCCTGTGAAAGCGTGATGTCTTTTCTAAAACGTATGGTAGAGGTTGTCTTACAAAAGATTGCCTCTATACATAAATCTCGCCCCCCTAAATCGGGCGTGAGAGCCATTTTTTTCAATCCTAAGGAGGTTTTATTTATGGGTTTCAGACTAAAAGTAGAAGGTGCAGAAACAATTGAACTAGGAATGGATAACATCCAAACCGTTGTGTATGACACTGACACTCCAGATGACTCAAATGCTAGATCAACAGATGTAGGAGCTACACTACGCCTTACTGGTAAAATCATTACTTCTACCGATGGTGATAGCGCTGATGACACGATGAAGCTAGCTCTGTGGTCCTTAGTTCCTGCTGAAAAAGCGGACTGCTACAGAAAAGTAACACTAGAAGTAATCGCGGCTGATCAAGTAGTTCGCAAAATCCACATGCCAAATGCATTCGTGGTAGATTACACAGAGCGTTTTGGCGATACAGAAGGTGTTGGTGAGTTCGTTCTATTCATCAAACAGAAAAAAGACAAAACCGAATTTACCAAAATTGAAGGCGGCTATGCCGTTTAATAGATAGTCTTGTAGCGATCTGAGGAAGGATAAAATTTTAAGAGGTTCAAAGCCTCTTAAAATTTTATTTCATCCGTGAGAGGGAGAGAGAATGAAAAGTTACTATGACATACTTGGTGTTTCCAAACATGCCTCCGAAGCGGAGTTGAAAAAGGCGTATCGGCAATTAGCAAAAAAATACCATCCCGATGTGAATGCAGGGAGTAGTGAAGCAGAACAGCGCTTCAAGGAAGTTCATGAAGCTTACACAGTGTTAAAAACCGAAGAGTCACGGGCAGCGTACGATGCGAAGCTGGATCAGCGAACACAAAAGAAAGCTACATCCACCCAAGGAACAGGCCAGAAATCGACGGAACGCAAGACAACACAAGGATATCAGGGATTTGATCCGCGAGATATGGAACGGAATTTCTCCCAATTCTTTGGATTTGATCCAAAAGATAAAAAAGGGAATCTTCATAAAAACGGATCATCGTCTAAGAATCCTATGGATACCTCAGCGATCTTTCAGAGTTATTTTGGACCGCGAAAAAAATAAGGTGGAAGGGCTTGCTCCTCTCTTTGTTGGTGATTTGATGTCAGTGGACATACATCTTTCAAGGTATGGGGCCTTTTTTCTTTACAAGTAGTGATCGGAATGGAAAGGAAAACACCAGTTTACGGGGGTAGAGGATGTGCAAGCAAAAGCGAAAAAGAACCATTCCATCTGGGTCATAATCATTGATGTACTTATATTTGTCATTGCAATTAATATCTTGTATTTCACGTTTGGCATTCAATCAGATCCAATTATGAAATGGTTGGTTAGTTTTCTAGTACTTATTTCTATTATTTTTTATGCTACGCAAAAAAATAAGAAGCTGCTGCCTAAGCAACAACACAAGCAGCCGGAAGGTATTACAAAGTTAGTTTTATTGGATGAAGAAGGCGAAAGAGTAAAAGAGTGGTACATACAGGGGGAAACCTCTTTGGTGATCGGAAAGAACTCCCGCAACGGCGAGGTTGATATAGATCTATCAGATACGGAATATGCATCGCTTATCAGTACTCATCATGCAGTGCTTAACCATGTTGGAGGGAACTGGTTCATTGAGGACAATGATTCTCATAATGGAATTGGAATTAAAAAGGCGAACAACACTCGGACGAGCAAGGTAGAGGTCGAAACAAGGCAACAAATTCATACAAATGATCTCATTTACATAGCAAATACACGAATATTAGTGAAATAAAAGTCGCTACTAATCACATGGGGGATGACCAGAAATGAGTTTAACGAGATGTACGAATGGCCATATGTTTAGCACAAGAAAACACGGTAATACATGCCCCTATTGCAACATTGTCGTAGACCAAGCACCACGGGGAGACAACAAAAGTCAAGTACGCCAACCCGACGAAGAAAAGACCATGCCTTACTTGGGAGAGACAACGGGTATTGAACCTGTGACAGGTTGGTTAGTCTGTATCGAAGGACCACAGCAGGGACAAGATTATCGGATCATGGCAGAGAAGAATTTCATTGGACGAGCAGAGGAGATGCATATTCGCATCATTGGAGATAACGCGATATCTAGGCGCAATCATGCAGTGATTGTCTATGATCCGAAAAAACGTAACTTTTACCTGTTGCCAGGAGATGCGTCCGGACTTGCTTACCATAACAATGAGGCTGTCTATTCACCAGTAGAGTTAACAGCATATGACGTCATTCAGCTTGGTCAAAGTAAATTTATCTTTATCCCGTTGTGCGGCGTCCATTTTGAATGGGAAAACAATTGAGGGTAGGTTGATGAACATGCTGGGAGAACAGGAATACATGCCATATCTGCTTGTGCTAGCAGCCTTTGTGTCTATGCTACTTCTCTTTATGATACGCCAGCGTCTGATGGCTCCTATTGAAGAGCCGGGCATTCAGATCGGAAACGGTCAAACGATTGGTAATCGAGATGAACAGGACGACTACTTCTCGACGGCGACGACTCCGATTGGCACTCTGGCTGTTTTGGCGGATGGGATCAGTGGGCTTTCACATGGACGGATGTCTAGCACTCTGGCTGTTACGCTATTCATGCGGGAATTTTTGAATCTGGATCATGTACAAAATGTTACCTCTTTTTTCACAAAAGCAGCTCGTAAAAGCAATGCTGAAATTGTGCAACAAATCGGTGGATCAAATGGTGGTACGACGTTAGTAGCGGCCGTTGTGGCGGAAGATAAACTTTATTGGGGCGCTGTGGGGGATAGTAGCATCATGGTGTTTCGTAACGGGGAGTTTATCAAAATGAACCAAAAGCACATCTTGGAATCTGTGCTAGAGGAGCGTTATCTGTCAGGGGAAATCACTAGGGAACAAGCCACCAATAACCCGATGCGCAAGCGACTGATTAATTATTTAGGCTATGAGCAGTTTCAAAATATGGAGATTTGCAACGAACCGTTTCTGTTGAAAAAAAGAGACAAGGTTATTTTATTAAGCGACGGCGTATACAACACGCTCTCCGAAGTGGAGATGGAGCAGATTTTAATGAATACCACATCTCCATTTGACGCAGCAGAAGAGATGGTGGCAGAAATTGAACGCAAACAATTACACAATCAAGATAACGCTACGGTCATTATTTTAGAACAAGGCTGGTAATACGGAGCGACTGGTCATGCCTTTGGTAGCGAAGGAGAAGCGGGGGTACGGATGAGGAAGGAGAACAGCAATTTTCAGACCAGTTTCGTTTCCGAAGCAGGCACTTTTATGGAAAATCGAGATTATTTTGCTTTTGTAGAACTAGATGATGTAGCTTGTTGGGTGATTGCCGACGGGATTGATACGGACAAAGAAGTGAAAAGTGCGGAGATGGCGGTGCAAAGCATCTTGCAAAGCTTTATGGATAAGCCCACCATGTCCCGCCGAAAGTTAAAAAAATACATAAACAATGCCCATAACTGGCTAAAAGAGGAGAGCAGAAGAGTCCGGTTAAAAGCCAGCATTTTGATCGTTGTCACCGATTATAGCAAGATCATATGGGCGGTGGCAGGCAATGCGAGACTGTACCATTTTCGGCATGGTCGCTTGCAAACAAGAAGCAACGATCAGACCCTAGCTCAGCAGATGGCTGATGAGGAGCAAATTTCTTTTGAAGCAATAGATAGACACGAAGAACGCCACAATCTCCTATCTTATTTAGGCAAGCCAGACTATTTTGAGCCGTATGTATCCAAAAAGGTTTTACTATCTGATGGAGATGTGATGATGCTGTGTACGCCAGGAGCTTGGGAAGAGGTAAGTGGCTCTGATATGGTAGAAGGCCTAGAAGAAGCAAAAGGCCCAGCAGAGATGGCTGACCTACTGGAAGAATTGTTATTAAGTAAACAAAGACAAGTAATAAATAATTATACGATAGCGTCTATTTATGCTAATAAAGTTTTTAAAGAAGATCCCAAAAAGCGTTGGAAAAAGATTAAAACAGCCTTATTTATAGGCATTCCTGTCATTCTGCTTGTAGGTGGACTGTTGTATATGAAAGCGCGTGCAGCCGAACGGTTTGCAGAGAACATTGCTAGTATCTATGAACATGAGAAAAACGCGGACACCTATGTTTCAGAAAAGGATTATGATAAAGCACTTTTAGAATATAGTGAAGCTCGTAATGCAGCTAAAAGGATAGAAGACAAGATATATAAACAATTGTTGAGCAAAAAGTTGAAAATTACCGAGTTGATTGTGAATGGAGATAAGTTTGTAAAAGATGGAAAGATGAAACAAGCGCTGGAGAACTATAAAAAAGCGTTGGAAGAAGCGAAGAATCAGAAGGAGTTTGATAAGACAGAGCTGCAAGAAAAAGTAGATAACGTAGAGAAAATAGCTCAGGTTCAGCTTTTGATCAAAGAAGGTGACCTACGAGCTAGCAGTGAGGATTATACAGGTGCCATGGAGATGTACCAACAGGCGAAGTTGGCAGCAATTAGTGCCTCCTACACTGAGGGACAAAAAGAAATTAAAACGAAAATAGATGAAACGCAGCTCAAACGATTAGGTGTAGAAAAAGGCACTCAACAATTAGAAGGCGAGAAGATGGAGAAGGACGGAGATCGTCTGCTAGCAGAGGAGGATTTGGAAGGTGCTTTGGATGCTTACTTGCAGGCGCAGTCGATTTATCAGGAAGCAGGGATGATGGAAAAGGTGCTAGGCATGGAGCGTAAGATTACCAAGGTGGATGAGCTGTTACATCCGTTACCGGTTCCTGCTGCAAATGGAGGGGATCAGCAACCAGCTGGAGGACAGGTTCCAGTCCCAGGACAAGCACCAGTACCGGCGTCAGGGCAAACACCAGTACCAGATGCGAAACAAGTGTCAGGGTCAGGCTCCACACCAGCAAAGGGACAATCGTCGGGACAAGTATCCACTACGCCAACACCAACGATACCTGCACCAGTAACACAACAGCCGGAACCAGAATCAACTCCACAGCAAGTAGTCCCTAAAACAACTGAGTCATTGCCACCACCAGTGACACAACCGCTTGATGCACAAAAGCAAGAACCTGCACCAGTTGTGCCAACACCATAGATGGTTTCGGTGATGAGACAGTGGGAACGTTTTAAGGGAAGTATGCTCATGAACGAAGCACAACCAGTATTTTCAAAAACCACCAACCCACCACCAGCAATTACTGGCGGAAAGGAGGCTACACATCGACATGAAAGATATTATTCTTGACCGCTTAAACAAACTGGAGGATTTAGACCAACGCCGTATGCTAAAGCAACTCATGACTGGTGTGTTTGTGAATCTCGTTGAATATCAGGAAGAGATGAACAGCAAATTGGAGAAACGGGTGTTTGGCGAGCTGGAAGATCAACAAGAGAAGCATGATGTGTACGTCACCATTTGTTCCAAAGATGACTGGGATCCAATCCATGATTATTTATACCCAATGCTACCTGAAGATACACTGAACAAAACATGTGATATGAACAGTCTGGTTACCCAATTGAACAAGAAGGAAGAAGCAAGACTGTTTACGCTTTTTTTGCAATGCGATTATCCTACGATTAAACAGCTGTTAAACAATAATCGTGTCTTCACAGGAAAGCTAACTACGGCTACTAACACGAAGCTAATTAACGTCCGACTAGAGCAAAACCGTACCTACATGAAAGAGATCGAACAGCTTTATACGGTGTTTCAAAAAAATAGTGTTCCTTGGAAAACGGTAAACAATCCATATGCTTACAAGTTTTTCGATGTTATTTTAACAGGCTGTGACGAGCAGCTGGACGAATCCGAAGAAATTCTGGAGATTACAGTCGATCTGGAGGAATGGGAGAGCTGTAAGCGGTTGGACAAGATTCCTTTGTGGAACATTCAGCGTCTTCAGCTTAAAAACAGCGGATTTCCGACCCCGGCTATGGATCGGGTTAATTTTGAGCATGTTTTGTCGTTGCGCAAGACGGGCACTGATCACGGATATTTGGTGGATGGGGAAGAAGAGAATATTCGCTACATCAAACGGACTCATGACGAGTTGACTATTGTTTCACCGCAAGAAAAGGCAGGGATATGGGACGTACTTAAGATCATGCAACCAGTAGAGTCTAAAATAGGCAAGCTGGAATATCCACTCGTCTCTAATAAGCGCATTGATAGCTTTCTCGCACGTTATGCCCGTAAACAGGCAATGATTGTGCGGGCAAAAGGAGAAATCATTCGAATTGTTCACTCATTTGAAACGGCAGATATGCTGGAGCTGGTACAGGTGGAGATTTTAGAGGCTCAAAGGACACAAGGGCATACCTATGAGATGAATCCTTTTATTAGCGACAATGTTAGGGTGGAACGGGACAAAAAAATCATGCGCTTGTGCTTTCGGAATCGCGCCCACCTAGGTGATACATCCTTTATTCTGCATGACCTAATGAGTTTTCTAGTTTCAGAAGTACAGATGAGCTTTCCTGAATACAAGTGCGAAGGAGAATGGGCTTGAATTACATTTGGGATCTGTTGATTAAGGCAGAGCGGTCCGGTATGGAGAAAAAAGATGTCCAGTTTGCTCCGGCCAAAGTCTCTTCGCCCTACATGGAGCTTAGTCTGGTAAATCTGAATGCAATTGAGATCGATCAAACCATTGAAATCAATCCCTACTATCGGTTTTACGAAATTTTTAGGGATCTATTTGACCCCAATATTGAGACAGATGTAGAACTTCGAAATAGCTTGTTTGATATTCTCATTCATTTCTTAGCAGAGATCGATCTGATGCAAGGCATGAACAAGCGGGAGTACTACATCCGTTTTTTGCAAAAGGATTTGGAAGCAGGCGTGTTTGGGGTCAGTGTGAAAGACAACATCCACCTGTTCAATAAAGAGGAGCGGGAGATGATTGCAAGTAATCTCTTGCGTTTGTATGAAACAGGTGAAGCTGTTTACTTGTTAAAAGACACAACCAAAAAGGTATTTACTCGCTCCACGATATATGCCAACTGTGAGGAAAAGGATGAGCTGCTGTTTTATATCGGTCAACCAGAAACACCGATCGCTCGGGCCAAGATTGAGTTGATTAAGGATTTGTTTTTACCGGTTCGTTTTTCCACGGAACTGTACTGGAGTTATCATTTTGGCATTATGGAAGTGGAAGAAACGATGCAAGTGGACTACATCGCTCTTTACTGACCGACAAGCAAGGAGGATAGAACACAATGAACGGATACTCGTATAGATTGCATACGGACAAAGGGCGAGATAGCAGTCGTTTACTGATCAGATACTCGCGAGAAGAGCTGGAGGATATGACCACCTTCCAATTGCGTAACATCTGTTATAAAGAGCGATTGGTTGAAGGGGTTGCCAATACGCTGGATCGGGAGGCTTTAATTCACACGATTTTAAAGTTCCGTGGAGCAGTGGATAGCCTGTTAATTCGAAGCTTTCACAAAGGTGGATTCCATCGAGTAGAGGAAGCGATACATACCTATTTAAAAACTCCCATGTCTGATCAGGTTAGTATCAAAGTTCCAGCAAAAGTGTCTTTGTACCGTGGACTAAAAGTAGACAAATCGGATCAATATCAGGTCGAAGCGAACGGTCTGATGGAATCCAATGTGCTGCTGATTAATGACAGCATGGAGCTATGTGGGATTTTGCATGTGAAAAAATGTGAGTCACATACAGGGCTTTATTATCTAGCTATGGATCGCAACGCCGAGCTACGGCGAACGGCGAATCAAAACTACAGTTTGTTGTTTTTCAGAAAGCAGGATTCAGAATACCTATACAGAGCCTACTATCAGGACGGCCCATTGTTACCTGCCAACCTGCACTATTGCAAGGTTCCAGTGACAGACCTGGAAATTTGCGAGTTAGAAGAGACGGGAGCTGTTCTCGCTATCGATTTTGGGACATCTAACACAACCGCGGGAGCCTATCTGGATAGCGGATATATTTCCACACCTCCAAGCCATGACTTATTAAATGGACGAATACGCCTGAATGAGATTAATTATGTGAGGTTCCCTGATGATACGGAGCAGACGACCGATTGGGTGGCAGTTGTTCCGACAATCGTTAGTGTAGCAGACTGTCGGGAGCCAGAGAATATCCAGTATCATTTCGGCTATGAAGCCATTTCTCATCGCAAAAAAAATGGATACAGTAGCCAATCCTCTCAATTCCATGGTCTAAAAAGATGGGTAAATGCTTACACGAAGACAGAAGAAATTATAGATATGGAAGGCAACACGGCTTATGTCAAGCGAAGTGACATCCTACGCGGTTTCCTCACCTATATTGTGGAAATGGCAGAGCATCAATTTAAATGCCGCTTTACACACTTACATATCTCAAGCCCAGTCAAATTAAAAACGCAATTTATTGAAATGTTTAGCGAGATTTTACCTCAGTACCAGATTGAATCCACAGATGCGCTGGATGAGGGCATGGCAGTACTCTACAATACCATAGCGGATCAGATCGAGAAAAATCGTTTTCTGGATGGCGAGGAATATAAGGCGTTAGTGATCGATTGCGGAGGTGGTACGACAGATTTGTCTTCCTGCCAGTTCTCGATTTTAGATGGACATATATCCTACAAGATTGATATACATACGACCTATGAGAATGGCGATACCAACTTTGGTGGCAATAACATCACATACCGTATCTTGCAATTCATGAAAATTGTCTTTGCTAATTACTATACGAAAAGGCGAACGGATACAGATATTGATGAACTCATTACGATCCCAGCGACCGATCTTTTTCGCTATGTGGATGATTACGGTGTGGGGGCTGTCTACGAAAACTTTGAAGCGAGTTATCGTGGGGCAGATCGTATCATTCCGACACAGTTTAAGCTGTATGAAAACCGTTCACAGGAAGAATATCAACGCGTGCGCAACAACTTTTACTTTCTATGGGAACTCGCTGAGAACATGAAAAAAGAATTCTTCCGTAAGACAGGTATCTTGCGAAATCGATTTCAGTCTGTGTCTAACGAGGATTCAGACAATGATCTGAAAATCACTAAAATGGATCGTTGGTTCTTGTCTGTACTTCATCAAGAGGTTTTCAAAGAGGAGTATGAATTTCCTAATGTGGTCTTTACCATCAGGGAAATCAGTCAGTTGATCCGCGCAGACATCTATGAGATTGTGCGTAAATTTTTAGATGAATATTACCAAGATGGCCGCTTACAGGATTTTTCAATCATTAAACTAACGGGCCAATCCTGCCGTATTGATGTGTTCCGTGAGGCGTTAAAAGAATTTGTGCCGGGGCGCAGTATTGAATTTAAACAAAAAATGGAAGAAAGAGGAAAGGTATCTGATCTTAAACTGGCATGTCTGCGTGGCTCTCTTCGCTATCTGAGTGCCAAAAAATCTGGATTCATCGAGCCCAGCATAACGAATCATGCGCCAATCATTCCATATTCTGTGAGCGCATTTACACATAACCAACACGAAAAAACGTTAATCAACAGCTTAGAACGAGCCAATCAGGTACAAGGCTTCATTTCACGCCCGATCGCAGTCAGAGAGATTCAGTTCTATTTAAAGGATGCGAACGGAAATCCGCGCCATCATTACGTGTTTATCAATCAGCCTGAGAGCTATACACAGATGGTGTACGAGCAGATCGCAAGCATCTATCCAGGTAAAATCCCGCAGGACGATACAGATTCTATTATTAATGGGGAAGTTAAATTCTTTGTTTTTACAGATGAAAAGAGCTGGGGTTTTTACGTAGTGCCTGTTGCTAGACAAAACGAGCAGCTTTATCTAGGCAAGAAACAGTTCTTTGCGTTTGAAAACGATCTGTCTGAGTTGGATTTCTTTGATGGGTTGAAGTAAGTGGAGGAAGGAACAGACAGGACAGGGATGAAGCGCTGTCCTCGTCAGCTAGCTTGAAGGAAGCAACCAAGGCATGCACAAAGGAGGGCGCCACTTGTTTACCCATCTGTATCCCAATTTTAACAAAGGTCGCATATTAAAAACTGACATGCTTGCCAATCTTCGAGATTACCCACGTGATTTTCTCGATATTCAATACAAAGATTATTCAGATGGGATCATCTCAGGATCAGACGTACGTATTGGCGCGCAAAGTATCTCGATTACACCGGGAATCGTTAAGCATTCTGGTCGCTTGTATTTGTTAAAGGAAGAGCATGAGCTTATGTACCAAGCCAACAATCGAGAAACCTTGGTTAAAATCAGGTTCCATGAACAGCTGACAGAAAACGACTTCACGATTAACAGGTCTGAAATCGTGCTGGACGAACAGGTGGAGCTTGGTCATAACGAACTAGAATTAGGTCGTTTTAAGCTAAAAGAAGGGGCCAAGCTACGCTCCGAATACCAAAGCTTTGTTGATTTGGCTACGGAATACAACACGTTTATTACGATTTATGTTCCCTATGCAAGTGAGACACACAGTACGCTCGCTCCGGCCATCATGCGGTATTTTGCTAGGGAGCTGGTGAATGGAACGAATCTGACAGCGTTTGATATCAGTTTCGCTCTGCTATGTCTTAACGAAGGGACGGTCAATCGGGAGGTCATCCTTACCTATCTTGCTAACCGATTGGGCACGGGCTTCAAGGAGTACAGCAATGGGCAGATTCATAAATATTTGGGGCGCATTTTAGATGAGGTAAGAGGTGGGGGCAAGGCAAGAGCTGATATGCGTCAGGGTGGTTTGCATCGAATGATTGTGGACTGACGACTGAGAGGTAAGCAGGTAGGAAGGCACATGAAGTCATGCGTGGATAAAGAAAGGATGGGGACTGTTATGGAGCATATGGACGAAAAGATTATTGCGATGTTACAGGAGCAGGATGAGAAAAAGGACGAACAGGGACCGGAAGCACAAGCGGAAAAAACACAGGAACCTGATCATAAGTGGGCGTACGATCTGCAAAAATCGTTGATCAAGATTGACGGTGAGATGATTTCATTTTCAGAGCGTAGTTTGTTAGATGAAAAAATAAGGATTCCGATGCCTAAATCATTTACCCCAATGACGTCTGAAATGGCGGCATTAAAATACCCTTCAGAACGTAGACCTACCCTGATTTTTACCAATAGTAGCGCTTCTATTAATTTAGCGATTAATCACACCCAAAATCGACTCACTGATGCCGAGATGGAAGAGTTTACAGCCGTCATGGTGCAGCTGTTGCGTAAGACCCAGAAGCTTCTTCAGTGGCACGGAGATGGTGTGAAAGAGATTAACGGAAAACCGATTGGCTACTGCGAATTTTTGACTCCAGCATATAACGTTAATCTATATAATTTTATGTTTTTTACTGAGTTAGATGGTAAGGCATTGCTGTGTACGTTCAACTGTACAGAGGATGAGATGGAAGACTGGCGACTAGTCGCGCGAGGCATGATGGAATCGTTAGTCATTCACAACGATCAAAAAGGAGGAGAGGAAGAGTGAGTTCAACAGTAATCGCGTATCACAATCTCCAGATTTCCCCTTATCAAATAGTCAACCTACAAGAGTTAGTCATGACCAAAACTATCAATGAACACGCCAAAGTAACCTTTACCGGTATTGTGCCAGAGGAACTAAAAGATAGCTACGTGGAGATGACGCAAGCAGAGACGCCACTTACGATCAGTCAGATCGACGAAAAAGGCGGAAGTACGCCTATATTTAACGGACTCGTACTCCATATTGAAATTAAGGCCGTACGGGGCATTTATTACATGCAGGTCGAAGCGGTCTCGCATTCTTACAAACTGGATATAAAGCGTAAAAAACGTTCCTTTCAAAATAAAAATATGACCTACTCCGCGCTGTTAAAACAAATTGCGGCCGACTATCCTGGACTCGATGTGATGGACAGCGTCTCCAAAGGCGGTAAGCTCGGGGAATTTACCATGCAGTATGACGAGACAGATTGGCAGTTCTTAAAGCGAATGGCCTCCCGATTTAACGCGGGTGTGGTGCCAGCTTCTATTTTTGATAAGCCTAAATTTTATTTCGGAATGCCAGAGGGTGGCTCGAAGGGCAAGCTGGAGGATTTCCACTATAGCGTAAAAAAACGCATGTCTGCTTTCCGACATTCATCGGAGAATCATATCCCTGGCATTCAGGAGAATGACTTTATCTACTACGAAGTGGAATCAGACAGAGTGTTAGAGGTAGGGCACGGCGTACAATTTTTAGGCAAAACTTTGTTTGTGGCCGAAGCATATACGGAAATGAAGCAGGGGTTATTGAAGCATGTCTACACGCTTTGCACCAAAAAAGGAATGAGTCAAAACAAGCTTTTTAACCCGAAAATCGTCGGAGCATCCGTGCAAGGAAAGGTCATTGAGGTCGCCAAGGACACGGTGAAGGTTCACCTCTCTATCGACAAAAGCCAGAGCAAGAGCGAAGCGCATTGGTTTCCCTATTCTTCCGTTTATACCGCAGAAGGAAACAGCGGTTGGTATTGCATGCCAGAGCTTAATGACCATGTGCGCGTCTATTTTCCCGGCAATAAAGAAGGAGACGGGATCGCTAGTAGTTCCGTTCGTCAGGATTCAGGAGAGGCGGAACATAATAAGCTGGGCAACCCCGATGTTAAATTTTTTCGGACACCTACTGGTAAGGAACTCATGATGAGCCCTAGCGAGATTGTGATTACTGCCAAAGATGGCGAGATTTTTATCAGACTTAATGAGCAAGATGGCATTCAGATCATGAGTAAGAAAAAAATCAAAATCATTTCGCAGGAAGACATCATGATGGACTCCGAGAAAAAGGTGATCATCAGCGCTAAGGAAGAGATCAACATGACCTGCAAGGAAAGTAATATCAAGATGGATGGTAACACCACGATCATGGGGAATGAGACCAAGACAAACTAGACGGACAAACTTCTATGGCAGAGAGGAGGAGAAGGATGGACAAGACAGAAGCGATGCCTCATTTTATGACAAATGTAGTGGAGCCAGCACGATTGAGAGCATTAATGCGCCTAGAGCAGGATTTTCAGACAAACAAAAACGCATTGGCTACACAATGGACGATTGCTTTTCAACGCATCTGCAAACAGCTAGGTGGCGAACAGATTCGAAAGGACAAAGCAAGTATTGGGCATATCACCTTTTCGTTGTTGCGGACGGAATTAGCAGTAGGGCGAGCGATTTATTTGGTGGAGGCGACAGACAGCTCTTGGTTTTTTGATCGGAATCCTTGCCAAACAGAATACGATGCTAGCTGGGCTTTAGCGTATTTGGAACAGCTGAAGGCTGAAATTAATGGCGGTAGTAAGGCGTATATGGGTGCTATTACGCTTCCAGACGTGGAGCAATTGATATTGAGAGAAGCCGTTCATTTTCATCAGTACGTGATTCAGTTGGCTAGGTATGCGTTGCCTATGGCGATTCAATCTCAGGAATTTGTGGAGCTATCCATAGAGGATATCGTTGAAATACGTGTCGGCGAATACATGGATGTTAGCGAAGTTGTATATAAAATAGATCGACGCACGCGAGATGCCCAATCTGTTAGGGACTGGATCGCTGAAGGCAGCAAACAGGAGTATGCCTATGAAGTTTTTGACCGTTTAGACCTGTCAAAAGGAGAGTATTCCGAGCTAGATTTTCGCTATTCGCGTTTTGAACAAAGTGATCTATCTGCTAGTCGATGTAACGGCTGTGTATTAATTGGCACACGATGGAATCATTCACGACTAGCTGATGCAGATTTTTCCCATAGTATGTTGTCTGGTGCGGATTTTTGTCAGAGTGAGTTAACAGGGGCAGACTTCCGAGGAATCCAAGCTTCTCAGGGGTTGTTGGAACCAGATAGCTGGGAAATGCCGGGCTTTTGGGAGATTACCTTTGCAGAAGCGAATGTGGAGGGAGCTAGTTTTGTCGGGGCTCAATTGGCGGGAGCTAAATTTTCCAGAGCCAATCTAGTAGACGTAAATTTTGCTGGAGCAGATTTGGCAGACGTCAGCTTCACAGATGCTAATTTACGTGGAGCTGTGTTTGTCGGGGCTAGCATAGTTGCTGTCGATTTTACTGGAGCGGATGTAGAAGGTGCAACCTTTTCAGCACGAGATCGAGGCAATGTGAATTTAGACGAGCAGCAACAAGCCACTGTTATTTGGATGGAAGCCGAGAGCGAGGGGGCGTACCTAGATGAATTATTTTATTCTGTCCCAAGATAATCGCCTGTTAGACGCTGTGGAGCCTGTAGGACTTACTAGCCTTTTAACCAAAGAGATGCTAACCGAGGAGAAGGTGCATGTCTTAGATGAACTGGTATTGCAGGTCCCGATTCAGCAGAAAGAATATGTCACCTACGTAGATTATATCCAACGCCCCATCCCATTGTTGTCAGATCGATTAAAACAATTGGTGGTCAAATATGTACCGAAGATGATGTGCAAGGCTGTGGTACTGGCAGATCGGGAGCAGATGAGACAGGATTTGTACTGGGTGTTTGTGTCCCCGAGTCTAGCCTGCCTATCAGATCAAACCGAGTTTTATCAGGACGGAACAGTAAAACGGCTCATGTTAGATCCGGACAAAATTGGTAGACGAACGTTCTTCCGCATAGATGGCATTCGTGAAGAGCATCTTGTAGTGAATCTGGGACTGGCGGAAAGTATTTTGCGTCGGGACTTTACAGGCATCCAGCTTCAAAAAATAGAGCTGGAGGTCCAGAGAGAGGATGAGATGAAATGGCCCTCATAGAAGACGTGGAAATAGCAGGTGGGGAAGGAGCCAAGAAAAGCTATGTGGTGGCAGGCGCTATCCTTACTTGCACCTTTGGCACCCAAAAAAGTCGCTTGAAAACCCCGTTAAGCCATGGCGTATTTGTCAAGGACAAGGCTCAAATGAACATCAAGGATTTTGTTCCTAATGTGAATATCATGCCCTTTGGTAGATGCGGTAACTTAGCAAATCCGGAGGTAGCAGCGGCGACGGAAGCAAACGGTGGTTACTTAAAGCGTATGCCATGCATGCCAATTGTAACCATGCCGTGGATTGGGGGCAAGGAAAATAAGCTTATCGAGGATGCCCCGGTTCTTCTCAACGATTGTACTAACATGTGCTTACATTGTGGTGGACAAATAAGCATCATCGACGACGGACAGGAGTTGGACTAAACCTGTAAGAAATCATACCACCCATTGGGAGGGGGGATTGTGTGAAAACGGCAGTTAACGTAGCGGGATATGGAAATCTGCAAGTAGTGTCTCCCTACGATATACAAACATTGCAAGAGCTACAACTGGTCAAAGGAGCAAACGATCACGCCAAGCTATATCTAACCGGAATCATTCCGGAAGAGAAGAAAGACAGTTACATTGCAATGGCAACGAGTAGCGACATCATAGAGGTGAATGAAGTAGAGAATGGTAGCAAGGTAAGGAATCTGTTTACCGGACTCGTAGAAGATATCGGGGTTCGTGCTGTCCGTGGCATCTACTATCTAGAGCTAGAAGGCATCTCATTCACCAGCAAACTAGATATAAAAGAGAAGACAAGATCCTTTCAAGATAAGAACATGACGTACACGGCCTTACTAGATTTAATTGTAAAAGATTACCCTGGATCAGACTACCTCGATTATGCTACAAACGGTGCCAAATTAGAAGGATTCACCCTGCAATATAAGGAAACAGATTGGGCGTTCATCAAGCGAATGGCGTCTCGTTTTGGTGCGGTTTTATTACCAGAAACAAACTCCAAGACGCCGAAGTTCTCGCTTGGTGTCCCAGATGGAAAAGTAGGACAACTGACAGACTACCACTATGGTGTAGCAAGATCACTAGACAGATACACGGAAGCCACCACGGGACATGGTAGCGAGCTAGACGAGACAGCCTTCACCCACTATACCACAGAAAGCGGTCAGTATTTTGCGTTGGGAGACAAGGTACTGTTTCAAGAGAAAGAGCTGACGGTAGCAGCATCTACAGCACGTTTTACCGAGGGTACCTTGTTATATACCTATACCCTTTGCCAGGAAGAGGGCGTGCAGCAGAATCCGATTCGAAATGAACAACTAACGGGTGTCTCGATCGAAGGAAAGATTATCGAGATTCGCAATGATACTGTCAAGGTCCATCTCGATATCGATCAATCCCAAGACAAAGGCAAGGCTTGGTGGTTTCCGTATTCCTCCGTCTACTCAACAGAAGGCAGCAACGGTTTTCACTGCATGCCACAACAGGGAGATGCCGTCCAGGTTTATTTCCCAACGAGCCAAGAAGACGAGTCTGTAGCGATGAGCTCCGTCCGTAAAACAGGACAAGACTCTCCCAAGATGGGCAATCCAAGCGAGAAATATTGGGGCACCAACTTCGGCAAGGAGATGAAGCTAGGCAGCTCGGATTTTGTGCTCACCGCGAAGGACAGTAAAGAAGGCAAGATGTTTATTAAGCTGGATGTCGAAGACGGCATCGAGATTCACAGTGATAAAGCCATAATGTTTTCAGCGGAGCAGGACTTGGAGATTGAGACAGATACCAAGTTTGAAATTAAGGCTCAGGAAGCGATTTATCTGCTGTGTAAGGAAAGTAGCATTGTGCTAGATGGAGAGACGGATATTCAGGGCACGGTTTTAAAGGTAGATGGTCTGATCAAATCGCCCGTCTCGGTAGCTGACCTAGAGCCGGAGCCAGAACCAGAGGACCCAGCTCCGCCACCACCACCGCCAGAGGAAGAGAAGGGCTTCTGGGGGAGCTTGCTAGATGGTGTGCAGTTGGCGCTGGATGTGGTGGGGATGATTCCAGTAGTTGGGATCGTTGCCGATGTTGCTAATGCGGGCATCTCGGTAGCTCGTGGAGATTACGCAGGAGCGGCTCTTTCCTTAGTGGCGTGTATTCCCTTTGCTGGAGCAGCCGCGACGGCTGCCAAGCTCGGAACGAAAGCTGCGAAGGCAGTAAAAATGGGAAAAGCAGCGGCCAAAGTAGCTGATAAAGCCGCTGATGTAGCAAAAGCGGTCACAAAGATAGCGGATGTAGTAGTAGGAAAGGTATATACCGCCTCGCGAAAGCTAAAAAGCAGTATCAATCAACTAGAAGCTGTTCAGAAGATAAAAAGCAGTATGAAGCTCAAGACAATGGCAAACAGTCGTGTTGGCAAAATTGGAAAAGCCGTTACAAAAGAAGTAGCTACAGAAGTCGGATACCAAGTGGTAGAAGAGGTGGCTGGTGATGTAGTATCCTCTGTTTTGGGAGTAATAGGTGGTAAAAAGAATAAATATAAAGGGAAGAAGAAATTATCTAAAAAAGAGCGCAAAAAAGCCGCTCAACGGGCAAAAAATGCAGATGCCAATAAAAAAAGCTGTGTAGACGATCCCATTCATGCTGGCTCCGGATCGCAATTTATCATTCATCCTACCTTAAAGCTGTATGGAGCTGAGACATGGACGTTCGAGCTACACTACAATTCGTTGCTTCTCCAGCAGGGTGTGCTTGGTAAAGCTTGGACGCATAATTATGAAATGCATGCCGACATGGAGCGTATTGACCAGGGTGAGATTACCATCTGGTGGAATACAGGCAGAAGAAATGTGTTTATGCAGACGGAAGCAGATCGTACTCTGTACCGTTCAGAAGATGTCGACATGATGTTCTACGAGCTTCGCCGTCTGGAGAATGGTTTTGAGCTGTTCAACCGAAATACGCGAGAAACCTACTACTTTAAACGAAATGGACAGGTAAGTAAACAAACGAATGCCTTGGGGCAAGCGTTAACCTTTATCCATGATTCCTCTAATCGTCTTGTCCAAATGACAGATGTGATTACAGGTCGCTCTCTATCCTTAACATATGGACAAGACGGGCTATTATATAGCGTTTATGATGCTTATCGCAGTGTGCAATTCGATTACAACGAGTCTCGTCGCCTCAGCCAATTCGTCGATCCGAATGGAACCATAAGCGAGCTAACGTATACCGAACAAGGACAGATCGAGTCCCTTACTGTGGATGGAATTTTGCAATATCGCAACGCCTACGACCATGAGGAACGGGTTATTGCGCAGACCAATGCCTTAGGACTAGCCTCTCAGTTCACCTATGACACAGAAAGCATTCCTGGTTCCATAATTACAACTTTCACAGACCGTCTGGGTGCTACAGAGGTCATGATTCATGATGAACGCATGTTACTTATGGAGAAACAAGAAAGAGACGGTAGCCGTGTTTCGTATGAATATAATAGCCGAGGTCAAATGATTGCGGAAACAGTAGGGAAAGAAGAGACGACCACCTACCAGTACGATGAGCGAGGCAATCTGATTCAAGTAGTTGATCCACTAGGGAATCAAACCAGCTATGTATACAGCACGGACGATTTGTTGTTGTCCGAGATCAACGCAGAGGGTGGCATCACGAGCTACACGTATGACGAACGTGGACGTTTAGTAAGCATGACCCGTCCCGACGAAAGTCACTCTGAGATTGGTTACAACGAACAGGGACAACGCGTAAGCTACACCGATTCTAAGGGTGTGACGAGCCGCTATCGGTACGATGACAAAGGCTACCTCACGGCTGTCTATGACGGAGAAGGTCGTGTCATACAAGTAGGCTACGACGAGGTAGGGCGTATCGCTTCGTTCCAAGATGGACGAGGTGGCAAAGTACGACGCACCTATGATGCTAACGATAACATCGTACAAGTAATCGACCCGCTTGGACGCCCATATTCCTTTGCCTATGATGCCTTCGATCAACGCGTGGAAGAAACGATGCCTTCAGGAGCAACCACCCGCTATCGTTATCATGTGTTGGGATCGATGGAAAGCGTAACGGACGCGTTAGGACAGACAACCACCTATCGATATGACACAGAGGGCCAATTGATAGCTGTTATCCAACCAAATGAAGCGGAAACTCGCTATGAGCGGGATCAAATGGGTCGCATTGTCTCCATTACCGATCCATTAGGTCGAACCGAAAAAGCCGCTTATGATGAAACCGGACGCCTCCTTCAGGTTTGGGATGCGCTGGGAAATAGGGTACAGGACGTCAGCTACGATGCAGGCGGTAATCTTGTTTCCGCTACAGATGCCTTAGGTCATACAACGTTGTACGGTTTTAACAAATTATATCAATGCACCAAGAAGACAAATGCTCTTGGACAAAATACGACTTATGCCTACGATGCCGTTGCTCGTCTGACCGAGGTCATGGAAAGCGATGCCGCGATCTATCGTCAGCAATATGACAGCGAAGGACGTCTCGTTAGCTATACCGATGCCAATGACAACGAAACGACGCTTCGGTACGATCGGAGTGGGCTAGTGGTAGAGGAACAAAATGCCACCGGGGAAGCTACCCATTTTGCCTACGACGAACGAGGCTGGATGAACAAACGTACCAATGCGAGAGGGCAAGAAACTCACTATCGCTACGATGCCGCGGGCCAGCTTCTTGAACAAAAGGATGAGGTTGGTACGGTACGCAGGGAATACGATGCAGACGGCAATCTCGTCAAGGTACAGGAAGAAGGAGCAGGCAAGAAGCATCGAGTATACGACCTGTTAGGACGTGTCACTGCTTGCACAGATAGCTACGGAAATACCATTCAATACCGGTATGACCAAAATAGCCAGCTGACCCACCTCATCTATCCAGATGGGAAGATCGTCCGTTATACCTATGATTTGGCGGGACAGCTCACGGAGGTAAAAGACTGGGCAGGGCGTCGTACTACCTACACCTACGATGAAAATGGACGACTGATCAAGACAGTCCGACCAAATGGAACCATCGAGCAACGCAGCTATGACGTTGCTGGACAAATGGTGCGTCTGTGGGATCAAAACCGCCAAGGTGTGATGCTCCAGAAATACCGCTACGTGTACAATGAGCTAGGACAAATTGTGCAAGAAGAGGAAAAGCAGTATACCTACGACGCTTTGAAACGACTCGTAAGCGGTGAATGGCCGGGTGGTCGCGTCTGGTATAGCTACGACCAAGGTGGAAACGTCACGGGAATCGGGACGGTAGAGGCAACACCGAAGAAGGTCATGGGATATGGAAAAGACAACAGACTTTCCGTAGTGAATGAACATCCAGTAGAGATGGATGCAGACGGCAATCTACTCACATGGACAGAGAATGAGGAAGCTCATACCTATGTGTACGATGCCCGCAATCGACTAGTCCGCACAGGTCAAGCACGCTACACCTATGATGCCGAGCACGTACGTACCTCGATGACATGGAAAGGAAAGACGACACGCTATGTAGTCGACCAAGGGGAAGTATTTAGCCGTGTACTCATGGAGCTAGGGGAAGACGGTAGTCCGAAGGCCTATTATGTGTATGGACAAGGCTTGATCGGTAGAGAGGATGCACAAGGGAATTATTTGTCGTATCATACGGATATGCGTGGTAGTACCACAATGTTGAGTGATTGGGGAGGACGAGTCACCGACCGCTACAGCTATGGTGTGTATGGCGAATTAGAACAGCACGATGGTACAACCTCCCAACCGTTTTGTTATAATGGTAGAGATGGTGTCATGACCGACCCGAATGGGTTGTATTACATGAGGGCGAGGTACTATCACCCGGGACTGAAGCGTTTCCTGAACCGAGATATCTTACCAGGGGACGTGACGGAAGGGCAGACCTTTAACCGATTTGCCTATGTGAATGGTGATCCAGTAGGGTTTATTGATCCGCTGGGGCTGGCGGGGCTTGGGACTGGGCAGTGTCAGAAGGGTAAACCTAACATCTCACAAAGGCATGATGAAATTGCTCATGATGGATATTATGGAAGAAAATCCAAAAGAACAGAAGCTCATAAGAGTGCTAGTAAGAATAACAGAGCGTACATTAAAGAAAATAGGGTGCCTAAAGACAATGAAACATTCCTAATGGATAGTTCCTTCATACGAACCAAAATAGAAATTAAAGGTGCTAAAGTATACAAATACGAGGAACGTTACTATTATCGTGACACTCTACATGAAGGGAAAGCTGCTCATATTGAGGTATTTGATAGTACAGGGAAAAAGCATCTTGGTGAGGCTGATCCAATTACGGGAAATTTAAATACTACAAAAGCTGATCCTAATAAAAAAATTGACAAATATCTAAAGTAATAAGGCTAATCAGATACAGTTGAAATATCCTGTATCTGATTAGGTTTAAACAAAGGAGATAGGTAATGGAGTTAATAAAAATAAAAAAGCATGAAATTAATATGGATGTTTATTTTGTGGAATTATTTCAGGAAATGATTGTTATAAATAATGACTATGGGGGAATATCTGTATTAGATCATAACCTTAAATTATTGAAAGAAATACAAATTACAGAGAATATGTTAATATATTTATCTTACAAAAACGTTGTAACAAACGAGCTAGTCCTGTACTGTTCTGATAACAACTCTCTTGTATACATTGATTTGAATAAGTTTATTTTTAAAAAGTTAGTTATTGATGCGGAATTGCCTAACTTTTCAAAATGTTATTATTGGAAGGGAGAAGAGATTGTTTTTGTTACATATGATGGCAATTTTTTTAAATATAATACGGAGAAAAATACCCTTTTCTCAGAGGATATAAGTAAAATTAAAATAGAGTACTTTGAATTTTATCAAGTATGGGTGAGAACAAGAGGGCTTCCTGTTATAACGTATAACATGAACAATTTTGAAATTGTGTACAAAGGAAAAAGGAATAATCACTATTATTTTTTTAATGCAAATAGCGTTGAAAAATTTATAACATCAAGTGTAAAACCTCATGATGTAGTTTTGTATAATGGGCTGGTAATTTTGGTACAAGAAGAAGTTATTTCAATAAATTTTCAAGAGCAATGCTTATTATTAAATAATGTTGACAATACAATATTTGCTAAATGTAAGGTTTTAAAAAGCCAGGATGATTTCATGATTTTAGTCCTTAGCAGTCATAATTCAGAAATTCAAAGTGAATTGACATGCTATAAGCTAAAAGTTGAGGATAAAGTGCGGACGCGTCACTGACCGTTACAGCTATGGGGTGTATGGCGAATTATAACAACACGATGGTACAACCTCCCAACCGTTTTGTTATAATGGTAGAGATGGTGTCATGACCGACCCGAATGGCTTGTATTACATGAGGGCGCGGTACTTACACCCGGGACTGAAGCGGTTCCTGAACCGAGATATCTTACGCGGGGATGTGACAGAAGGACAGACCTTTAACCGATTTGCCTATGTGAATGGTGATCCAGTAGGGTTTATTGATCCGCTGGGGCTGGCGGGGCTTGGAACGGATGATTGTCCGAAGCGGAATAAGGAGAAGGGTAAAGCTGAGGGGACGGGTAAACCTGTCAGACCGGAAGCCGCTGTAACTGGAAGTAAAAAACATGGAGTTAAATGGAAGGAGGGTCCAGCTCGAGCCAAAAACGAAGGAAAACCTCAAGGACAATGGAACAAAGCCGACTTAGATTATGCTACAGAGAAGGCAAATACATTAAAACCTGGTGAAAGTGGATATTTTGATTTGCCAAAAGGTTCAAAATCCATTGTATACATGCCCGATGGGACTACTGCTTCAGCTACAAAAATGTGGGTTCGAAATAATGGAACTGGAACTTGGCATGGGTATCCTATGCCCTAAAAAATTATGAGGAGGTAGGTAATAATGAATTTTTGGATTCAGGCAAGTTGCCCTAAATGCACAGGAATTTTTGATGAGGAAGACGAAAACCTTTCAAATGCTATTGAAACAATATTTCCAATGATGACTGAAAAAGCTATTATGGTTTGGAAAACCATATATATACCGCTATGTTATAAGTATGATATTAGTTGTATGGTAGATGATATTCTTGACATTCTTGAAAAGCTAAGAAGTAATTCATCCGGTGAGATATCCTTGCATTGGGCATCAAATACATTTGCTAATGTATGGAATATAAGGTGGTGGGAGGCGCAGGTGGTAATAAATTCTGAATGGGGTTCTGTTTTGGGGCATACTGAACAATTATTGGACTCCAAAGGAGCTATTGTTCTATCTAAACAGTCTTTTATATCAGAATGGAAAAGAGTTCTATTCAATATTATATCAGGGCTAAAGGAATCAGGATATAAAGAGGGTAACCTTCCTGGTATGACACGGTTAATTGCAGAGTATAATGCAATTGATGGTGACGGAATTCTCTATAAATAATATTGGAGACAGCTTTATAGAAACCATATGGAAAAGGCAGATATCTAAACAATGTCCGTGTTTTTCTGGTGAGGCTACCAAGTGCCGTTGAACGCGTCATTCAACAAATAACACATATAACCCCATGTAATACCTGTATAAAGATTTCTTCAAATTGTTTGTACGCACATAAAATACTCTAATTTGTAACCAAAATAACGCAATGCCGTTACACCGAACAGGTTGATTATGGTCAGATACCACCATGATTGACCTGTTTTTTTGTTATCTTCGTTTTCTTGCGTTTTTTTCAAATACAACGCAACTGTAGAATATCCTATTGCGATATAGACGATGGGAAGGAAATCTTCTCACATGGACAGAGAATGAGGAACCCCATACCTATGTGTACGATGCCCGTAATCGCTTAGCTCGCACAGGTCAAGCAAGCTACACCTATGACGCTGAACATGTACGTACCTCGATGACTTGGAAGGGAAAGACGACACGCTATGTAGTCGACCAAGTGTAAGTATTTAGCCGTGTACTCATGGAGCTAGGAGATGACGGTAGCCCAAAAGCCTACTATGTATATGGACAAGGCCTGATCGGCCGGGAAGATGCGCACGGTAATTATTTGTCGTATCATACGGATATGCGTGGTAGTACCACGATACTGAGTGATTGGAGCGGACGTGTCACCGATCGCTACAGCTATGGGGTATATGGTGAGTTAGAACAACACGATGGTACAACCTCCCAACCGTTTTGTTATAATGGTAGAGATGGTGTCATGACCGACCCTAATGGCTTGTATTACATGAGGGAGAGGTACTACCATCCCGGACTGAAGCGTTTCCTGAACCGAGATATTTTAGCAGGGGACGTGACGGAAGGGCAGACCTTTAACCGATTTGCCTATGTGAATGGTGATCCAGTAGGGTTTATTGATCCGCTGGGGTTGGCAGGGCTTGGGACTAATGATTGTCCGAAGGGTAAAGTCCCGAAAGAATACAAGCTTTCCGATAATCATAATATTCCTAAAAAAATAGTAGATGAATATGATAATATCAATCTTGGAAATGGTACACCTAGGGTTGATAAAAATAGAACCCAAAAGATATTTCAAGCTAATGAACTAAAGAATAAAACAGGGAAAAATAATGTTTGGGATGGTTCAAAGGAATGGGATGTGCCGGGTACTAAGCATAGGATATTAGAAAGAACAGATGGAAAATTAGGTTATGTTATCAACCATGATTATAGTAAACCGAAATTATTTCCATCACCTTGGTTTCCAGATGGTGGGAAATTCAAGCCGTAATAGGATTAAAGGAGGGGAAATAGTGGACTGGAAATTCTCGCTTCATGATGATCAAAGTGATTTAGTAATTGGTTACTGTAAAGATATAGTGGGATTAGACGGTCAGATTTATTCTGATGCGGATATTTCGTATCATCAAATTGAGCTAATACAATTCGCTTTTTGTAATAATTTTAAAGAACATCTATTAAAAAGCAAAGAGTCGATAAATAGGTTAGTATATATATGTACAATTGATAAAGATAAAAATCCAATAGGTAAGTATTCTTTTTTCATTTTTGATAATCTTTATTATCATAAAGTTGGATTTCCCGAGAATCCTACAAATATAATATTTAAAGGGTCTTTAGATGATGTTTTATCAAATAAAGAACTTGAAATTTGGAATGAATGGAGGATTTCCTGTCCTCTAAATAAGAATCACTGGGCTAATTTTAATGAAGAGGAACGAAGGGCCTGGTTAAAGGTTGTAACAAAGTATAATGATAATAGAACCGATTATTACGAATTAAAGGAAAAGGTATTTTATTTGGATGGAACATATGTAACAGACTATCCTGCATTTTTTTGCGCAATAGGAGAAGCTGTTAATGGTCCGGGAGGTTATTATGGATTTGATATTAACTCTTTAATTGATTGTTTACAGGGAGGATTCGGTGCAACCTCACCGTATACGCTCGTATGGAAAAACTATAAGATAGCAGAACGCTTTTTGGATATTGAGTCTTGGTTAAGAGAAATTAGATATAAAAGAGAACTAAGTAATAAATTGCTTAATAAGCCTGAGTTCGAAGAATTGGGTGACAGACCTTTATTTCAAGTACTTGTTGAGATTTTAAAAAATGAAGATGTAACAATAGTATTTGAAAAATAAAATATTAGAAAACAAACTTGTAATTTCATGGAGGGAATCTGGTTAATTAAAGGTATTTCAGTTGTAAAAGAAAATACCTAAAGTTTAGAATGTGGAGGAGTACATTTCCATAAGAAAGCATCTCTTCCTATAATTTGCTTCATTATCCAAAAAATGTATTTATTGAAGTATAAAGATAAACGTGGAAACCTTGTTTGTCTTTATACCTTTGACATTATCCCCTCAAGGTAGAGTGTGAAAAACCTTATCTGATTGATAAGTGTTACAATCTACTTGAAGGGGATTTTGTTATGGCTAAAAGAATCAATATCTTTCAATTATGAGGAGATAGATTTCGTTCATCAAGAGAATGGCGTCACGTTTTGGTGCAGTTCTGTTTCCGGAAACGAGTTATAAGACGCCGAAGTTCTCGCTTGGTGTCTTAGATGGAAGACAACTGACAGAAGGGGTACTATATGTCTACTAAGTTTACCTATTCTAAATAATTAACGATTGGAGATAAGATATGACGGATTTTTTAGACCCATCTAAATTAGATGATGTAAATTGAAAAATGCAGTTACAGAATTAAGTCTTTTATTAAAAAAATCTTAGATCTGATTGCAATAAAATTTGAAGAAACTACAGAGCTTGAGAGACAAGTCATCGCAGCCTTTTGCTTTGGGGCTATAATGTTATTGTACAAAGGGACGACCTAAGTCAACCACAGGCCCACGCTTTAACGATAACTCTATTAATTAATGTATTTAAGTACAGTGAAAATCAAGCTGTTTCCTTTGCTGACGATTTAATAAAAGCAACAAGTAAAGAGCATTATCCAGTAATGAATACAATTATTCATAGGGGAATTGATGGTCACTATCAGTATATAAATAACATGGATGTAGAATTAAAGAAAAATATTACGGATGTTATAAAAGCTATTAAAAAGAATGCATAAATTATAATGATAGGTTGATTATGGTCTAATACCCATGATTGACCTGTTTTTTTGTTTTAAGCAAATATCGCACCATGTCCAATTTCACGGTTATGTATTAAGTAAATTTCAAAATAAGTTTCAATGCGGGCATCTCAGTAGCTCGTGGAGATTATGCAGGAGCGGCCGCGACCGGTGCTAAGCTCGGAATGAAAGCCGCGAAGGCATTAAAGATGGGAAAAACAGTAGCCAAGGTAGTCGATGCAGTAATTGGAAAGGTCTATACCGCTTCACGTAAACTAGCTTCACGTAAGCTAAAGAGCAGTATCAATCAACTAGAAGCTGTTCAGAAGATAAAAAGCAGTATGAAGCTCAAGGCAATGGCAAACAGTCGTGTTGGCAAAATTGGAAAAGCCGTTACAAAAGAAGTAGCTACAGAAGTCGGATACCAAGCGGTAGAAGAGGTGGCTGGTGATGTAGCATCCTCTGTTTTGGGAGTAATAGGCGGTAAAAAGAATAAATATAAAGGGAAGAAGAAATTATCTAAAAAGGAGCGCAAAAAAGCCGCTCAACGGGCAAAAAATGCAGATGCCAATAAAAAAAGCTGTGTAGGCGATCCCATTCATGCTGGCTCCGGATCGCAATTTATCATTCATCCTACTCTGAAGCTGTATGGAGCTGAGACATGGACATTCGAGCTACACTACAATTCGTTGCTTCTCCAGCAGGGCGTACTCGGTAAAGCTTGGACGCATAATTATGAAATGCATGCCAACATAGAGCGTATTGACCAGGGTGAGATTACCATCTGGTGGAACACAGGCAGAAGAAATGTGTTTATGCAGACGGAAGCAGATCGTACTCTGTACCGTTCAGAAGATGTAGACATGATGTTCTATGAGCTTCGCCGTTTCGAGAATGGTCTTGAGCTCTTCAACCGAAATACGCGGGAAATCCACTACTTTAAACGGAATGGACAGTTGAGTAAACAAACCAATGCCTTGGGGCAATCTTTGACCTTTATTCATGATTCCTCTGATCGCCTTGTCAACATGACAGATGCTGTCACAGGTCGTTCTTTATCCTTGAAGTACGGACAGGATGGACTATTATACCGTGTCTACGATGCTTATCGCAGTGTGCAATTCGATTACAACGAGTCTCGTCGCCTCAGCCAATTCGTCGATCCGAATGGAACCATAAGCGAGCTAACGTATACCGAACAAGGACAGATCGAGTCCCTTACTGTGGATGGAATTTTGCAATATCGCAACGCCTACGACCATGAGGAACGGGTTATTGCGCAGACCAATGCCTTAGGACTAGCCTCTCAGTTCACCTATGACACAGAAAGCATTCCTGGTTCCATAATTACAACTTTCACAGACCGTCTGGGTGCTACAGAGGTCATGATTCATGATGAACGCATGTTACTTATGGAGAAACAAGAAAGAGACGGTAGCCGTGTTTCGTATGAATATAATAGCCGAGGTCAAATGATTGCGGAAACAGTAGGGAAAGAAGAGACGACCACCTACCAGTACGATGAGCGAGGCAATCTGATTCAAGTAGTTGATCCACTAGGGAATCAAACCAGCTATTTGTACAATGAAGACGATTTGTTGCTGTCTGAGACTAATGCTGAGGGAGGTATCACGAGCTACACGTATGACGAACGTGGACGTTTGGTAAGCATGACCCGCCCAGATGAAAGTCACTCTGAGATTGGCTACAACGAACAGGGACAACGGGAGAGCTACACCGATTCGAATGGTGTGACGAGCCGGTATAGGTACGATGACAAAGGCTCCTCGCGGCTGTCTATGATGGAGAGGGCCGTGTCATACAGGTAGGCTACGACGAGGTAGGGCGTATTGCTTCTTTCCAAGATGGACGAGGTGGCAAAGTACGACGCACCTATGATGCCAATGATAACATCGTACAAGTAATCGATCCGCTTGGACGCCCATATTCCTTTGCCTATGATGCCTTCGATCAACGCGTGGAAGAAACGATGCCTTCAGGAGTAACCACCCGCTATCGTTATCATGTGCTAGGACCAATGGAAAGCGTAACGGACCCGCTAGGACAGACGACCACCTATCGATATGACACAGAGGGCCAGTTGATTGCCGTTATCCAGCCAAATGAAGCGGAAATTCACTATGAGCGGGATAAAATGGGTCGTATCATAGCGATTACTGATCCATTAGGTCGAACCGAGAAAGCCGCTTATGATGAAACCGGACGCCTCCTTCAGGTTTGGGATGCGCTGGGAAATAGGGTACAGGACGTCAGCTACGATGCAGGCGGTAATCTTGTTTCCGCTACAGATGCCTTAGGTCATACAACGTTGTACGGTTTTAACAAATTATATCAATGCACCAAGAAGACAAATGCTCTTGGACAAAATACGACTTATGCCTACGATGCCGTTGCTCGTCTGACCGAGGTCATGGAAAGCGATGCCGCGATCTATCGTCAGCAATATGACAGCGAAGGACGTCTCGTTAGCTATACCGATGCCAATGACAACGAAACGACGCTTCGGTACGATCAAAGTGGGCTAGTGGTAGAGGAACAAAATGCCACCGGGGAAGCTACCCATTTTGCCTACGACGAACGAGGCTGGATACACAAACGTACCAATGCCAGAGGGCAAGAAACCCACTATCGCTACGATGCCGCAGGCCAGCTTCTCGAACAAAAGGATGAGGTTGGTACTGTACGAAGGGAATACGACGCAGACGGCAATCTCGTCAAGGTACAGGAAGAAGGAACGGGCAAGAAGCATCGGGAGTACGACCTGTTAGGTCGTGTCACTGCTTGTACAGATAGCTACGGAAATACCATTCAATACCGGTATGACGAAAATAGCCAGCTGACCCACCTCATCTATCCAGATGGGAAGATCGTCCGTTATACCTACGATGTAGCTGGACAGCTTACGGAGGTAAAAGACTGGGCAGGGCGTCGTACTACCTACACCTACGACGAAAATGGGCGACTGATCAAGACGACTCGACCAAATGGAACCATCGAGCAACGCAGCTATGACGTTGCTGGACAAATGGTGCGTCTGTGGGATCAAAACCGCCAAGGTGTGATGCTCCAGAAATACCGCTACGTGTACAATGAGCTAGGACAAATTGTGCAAGAAGAGGAAAAGCAGTATACCTACGACGCTTTGAAACGACTCGTAAGCGGTGAATGGCCGGGCGGTCGTGTTTGGTATAGCTACGACCAAGGTGGAAACGTCACGGGAATCGGGACGGTAGAGGCAACACCGAAGAAGGTCATGGGATATGGAAAAGACAACAGACTTTCCGTAGTGAATGAACATCCAGTAGAGATGGATGCAGACGGCAATCTACTCACATGGACAGAGAATGAGGAAGCTCATACCTATGTGTACGATGCCCGCAATCGACTAGTCCGCACAGGTCAAGCACGCTACACCTATGATGCCGAGCACGTACGTACCTCGATGACATGGAAAGGAAAGACGACACGCTATGTAGTCGACCAAGTGGAAGTATTTAGCCGTGTTCTCATGGAGCTAGGGGAAGACGGTAGTCCGAAAGCCTATTATGTGTATGGGCAAGGCTTGATCGGGCGAGAGGATACGCAAGGGAATTACTTGTCGTATCATACGGATATGCGTGGTAGTACCACGATGCTGAGTGATTGGGGAGGACGTGTTACCGATCGCTACAGCTATGGCGTGTATGGAGAATTAGAACAGCACGATGGTACAACCTTCCAACCGTTTTGTTATAATGGTAGAGATGGTGTCATGACCGACCCGAATGGCTTGTATTACATGAGGGCGCGGTACTACCATCCCGGACTGAAGCGTTTCCTGAACCGAGATATCTTATGCGGGGATGTGACGGAAGGGCAGACCTTTAACCGATTTGCCTATGTGAATGGTGATCCAGTAGGGTTTATTGATCCGCTGGGATTGGCGGGTCTTGGGACTAATGATTGTCCGAAGCGGAATCCTGATCAGCAAACCGAAAAATTTTATCGAGCGATGTCGGAAAAAGAATTTAAAAAGCTAGAAAAGAACGGGATTCTAACCAAACGACCTGAAGGGAAAAGTGAGCTAAAAATTACCGATGATCCTCATTATGGATCGGGTGATCTATCTAAACGTAAGTCGCAAAAATCTAGGAACTATACTCGTTTTGTTGAGTTTGAGGTTAAACCAGGTACAAAAGATAAATTAATTAATCAATCCGGTGGAACCCATGAATCTACTCGAAATCATCCAGACTTTTCTCATTTGCCTCCGCATAAAGATGGTCTTGTGGAAGTCAAATTCGAGAAAAATGAAGTATTAAGTTTAGGTTTAGGATCAAGTGAAAAAGGCCTTGAATTCTTTAACTCACAAATTGTTTCATGGAAGGTGATATAGTGGAAAGTAAAAGATCTCTTGCAGATTTAATAAGAATATATAATGAAAAAATGAAAACCGTAGCCCGCGGAGAGGGACAAAAAATACGAAAAAGTTTTGGAGAACAGGTCCGTGAGTTGACTCATGAAGATGTTGAGAAGGATATCATTTCATATATTAAAGAAAGTCTTGTAACAAAACAATGGAAAAATGCTCATGAGTGGATAGGTTCAGCCCTCGATCATCCATCTTCCCAATATATAGACTATTTTTTAAAAATATTGAACGAACAAGATAGTAATGCTCCTCATTATTGGGCTCTAGACGTAATTGAATATATGCCAGAGATCATCTCTGAAACTGCCATACCACAACTCAAAAAACTAGCAGAAAATATTAATCCAACCTGGTCTGAGGCAGTAATTGAAAAATATTTTGAGACGATTGTATGGAATGATGAAAATGCAGAAGAATTTATTTCAACCTTGGTAAATTCATCTAATGAAAAAATTTCATTTAGAGCGAAATATTGGATGGAAACATTTGAGGTAGAAAGAAAGGAAGATGCTGAAGATGACTAAAGAAGGATTAAGTATGTTTAAGTTATTGTAAGACGAAATGTTAAAAAAATAAAATCATATAGATTTGTTTATCAAATTTTTTCATGACTTATAAATTTGATAAAACAACTTTAATCGTAACCCGAATAACGGACGCTTACTAAAATCCTTATTCGGGTTTTCTTATGTGCAAATCATACGCTCAAAGTGGGCATCATGGAAAAATAAAATGGTATGCTTTTCATCATAAAGTAATTACAGGATAGTATAAGGAGGATGAAAAATGTCAGAGAAGCTAAAAAAAGAGGAGCTTATCAAACTAGTAGAAAAAATATGTAATCCAAAGTTATCAGAAGAGGAGGTAAGTGAATATATCGATATTCTAGAACAAAATGTCCCCCATTCTGCTCCAAGTGATTTAATTTTTTGGAGTGACACTATGTTAACGCCTGAAGAAATAGTAGAGATAGCATTAAACTATAAAGAAACTATAAAAGGTAATGAATTAGAAACTTATACACAATACGGCATAAAAGCTGAGGTTTATAAAGAAACCTGGAAATTTAGTACAGAAGTATAAGGTAAGTCAATGTTCTACTACTTGGAAAAGATTTAAGTCAAACTATTAGATGAATCAATTTTATAAAGGCTTTTTTCAAAATGATTAGACTATCCCTACGGGATCAATGCTGTTTTTTGAAAAAATTAAACTGCTACTTTCATCCTACTTGCCAGTTCCTACGAATTCGATCCACTGCTAACTTGGATGCATTATAAACAAGAGTAACCAAATCAAAATGGACTTTTTCCCTCTTTCCTGTGCGATATCGGACATTGTTTAGCTGAAAGAACTCCTTCAAATAAGCATGTACTCGCTCCACGGCTGTTCTCTGGTCATATAGTTTTTCCCACGTTTTTGTTCCTCTGGCTGGCGCGGTGTACTTTCGAAGATCGGTTTCTGCCTTGATTTTATAGACTTTTTGACAGAGAGAATCCTGATTCAATGGACAGTCTTTACATTCTTTTAGCCGTACAAATTTCAACGTTTTGTACTTCTTATCATAACCGTCGTAACGATAAGAGCATTCTCGGACACAAGGTGGCGCAAAATGTGAATCGAATCCAACCATTTCTCCTTCATTCCGCTTGTTGTAAGCAATAATCGCTTGTGCGTTCATTCGTCCGATTTGTTGATAAATCGGGACATAGTCATATCCCGCATCCATGATTCTATATCGCATGTGATTGGGCAGAACAGTTTGAATTCCTTTCAACAAAGGAATCGCTGCTTTCCTATCGTTCATACTTCCAGAGGACATGAGGGAGCAAAGAATATATTGACTTTTCGTACCGACTGCAAGATGAGCTTTGTATCCGAACCAAAATACGTTCTTTCCTTCACTATTTTCTTAATGCTCCAATCCGGTTTGAAAGGAACTTGGGACCGTAGGTCCTCCAACGTCACATTTAGTTGAGCTACAATGGTTTTTTCGTACAAGGACTTCTGAGTTTCCTTTTCTTGCTTTTGTTTGTCATAGATTTCTTTTTCTGCTTTTGATTTACGTCCGCGTTTTTTTAGTAATTTCGTCTTTTTTTCCTTTGCTACACCTCGATCACGGGATTCAAAATGGGTTGCATCGATGGCAAATCTTTCACAGTGGGAATTCGTTCTACGATTCGAGCGACCAGAGAATATAGCATAGCAGCATAATTTAACTCGGTAGGAGCACCATAGATCGACTTTTTGGAAATAGAGAAAAGAAGCGGTTCAATGTCAAGAGTGGAGAAAATAGCCTCAAAACGTTTGGGAGGTTCTAAGTCGAATAATTCTTGTATAGCAAATAGGCTTCCTTGTTTTATAATAGACACTGGGAGTCACCACCACCTCTTAAGTTTGGGTCGCACTTAACTTATTAGAGATTTGGGGAGGTACTCCTTTTTCTATTCTCAAAAACTCATGAGCCCGTAGGGCTCTGATTTATGAAATTGATTCATGTAATGATTCAATAGACTTTTGTTTTTGAGATAAAGCAAATCCAGAATACCAGGTAAAATCAATATACTCTACTTCTAAGAGACCTTTAATTTTGGGATTAGCTATAAATACTGGTCTTTTAGCCATTCAAATAACCCTCTTTCCTAGTTTCTCGAATGTTATCATTATAATAGATAAACTATGAATTGAAAAACTATCAGGGTCACATGCTATTAGTATAGATTTAGATGATAATGTCCAAGGTAACTATTTGTCCTAACATGCTGCCATAAAGGGGAGAACGACGATCCTCGCCGACCAAATTGGACGAGTATAGGACTGATATTCGTAAGAAGTCTAAGGAGAACTAGAGAAGCAAGAGGGCACTACACGTCAGAAGAGAAGGAATCATGCTTGTACTACGGTACTACCATTCCGGACTGAAGGTTCCTGAACCGAGATATCTTACTAGGGAACGTGACAGAAGGGCAGAGTTTTAACCGATTCGCCTATGTGAATGGTGATCCAGTAGGGTTTATTGATCCGCTGGGACTGGCAGGACTTGGGACTAATGATTGTCCGAAGCGGAATAAGAGGAAGGGTAAATCCTCGAACTCAAAGTTTGAATTTGATTATGATAAAGAACGAGAGATAGGCATTAAGCGAATAACAGATGAATTTGGTGGGGTGATTGAAGGTGTTGCAAACAGAAGTAAAACACTTAATCCTAAAGAAATCAGATTCATGCAAAGTACTATTACTAATAAAACTGGTCAATATACGGTACTTGATAATGCTAAGACATTTTCAGAAAACCCTTCTAAAATATTTGAATTAAACCCGATAAGAGCTTGGCAGGACGGGAAGGGGAATATATGGACACTTGACCATAGAAGGTTAGGGGCTTCTAGACTTGCAGATTTAGATAAAATTCCAGTTCATTGGGCTTCTAAAGCTGAGGTTTATCAAGATGCATGGAAACTTTCTAAAAAGGTCGACGGTAAATCTATCGTTTTAAAAATTGGCAAAGGCTTAAAGGAAATTATCCAATAGGAGGACGTACCTTTGAAGATTCATGATAAATTGGCAAATGTAAGAGATGTGGAAGATTTCATAAGTTTTATTTATGCATTAGCTGAAGATTTTGAGCAAAACCCAAGTCAGTGGGCGAATACAGACCTTACAGATTTTCTTAATGGAATTGCATCATGGGTTGAGGATAGATACGAACTAATTGAAAAATCAAAGGAAGAGTTTTCGAAAAATGTAAATTGGAATTCGATAGCTACAATTTTATTTGTAGGAAGTAGATACGAGTAATTGCTTTTCTCTAGAAAAAGAAACAAAACAGACCAGAGAGATGGAAATGGATTTGAGCCAAGATTTGGACACGGATTGTCTATTCGGGTCTGTCGGGATTTTTGTGTAAAACTTGTTTATTCTCTCAACAAAATCTTACAATACAATCAACAAACCAAACACTAAAAAATTTGACGAACACGCTTGTTAAACTTTCAAAGGCTTATTTTTACTTGATTGATGAGGAGGAATGAGCCTTTTTTGTATGCCCAAAATCAAAGGAGGAGAAGGAAAATGACAAAACAAGTACAGGAAAAGGTAGGTTTAATTGCACAGGCGGAAGTAGAGTCTCAGGCAATCGTAGAGGAAGTAAGAGGCTACTGTCAAAAAACACGAGATTTACGGCAACAGGCAGACGAGTTAAGACTCTCCGGCAGTATCTGATCAAAGACAGTTCGACCAAATGGAACCATCGAGCAACGCAGCTACGATGCCGCCGGACAAATGGTACGTCTATGGGATCAAAACCGCCAAGGAATCATGCTTCAGAAATACCGCTACTGTACAATGAGCTAGGGCAAATTGTGCAAGAAGAGGAAAGGCAGTACACCTATGACGCTTTAAAACGAAGCCCGAAAGCTTATTATGTGTACGGACAAGGCCTAATCGGGCGAGAGGATACGCAAGGGAATTACTTGTCGTATCATACGGACATGCGTGGAAGTACCACGATGCTGAGTGATTGGAGCGGACGCGTCCTGACCGCTACAGCTACGGCGTGTATGGAGAATTAGAACAGCACGATGGTACAACCTTCCAACCGTATTGTTATAATGGTAGAGATGGTGTCATGACCGACCCGAATGGCTTGTATTACATGAGGGCACGGTACTACCATCCCGGACTGAAGCGTTTCCTGAACCGAGATATCTTACCAGGGGACGTGACGGAAGGGCAGACCTTTAACCGATTTGCCTATGTGAATGGTGATCCAGTAGGGTTTATTGATCCGCTGGGGTTGGCGGGGCTTGGGTCTGATGATTGTCCGAAGCGGAATAAGGAGAAGGGTAATGGTAACAAACCAGATAAATTAGATCCAAAACAAATTAACTTTATGCAAAGTACTGCAAAAAATAATACTGGTAAGTATACCGTTCTAGAAAATGCTTCAGCTTTAAAATCAGGAGAACTTAAACCAAGTGATTTACCTACTATGAGAGTATGGAAAGATGAGACTGGAAAAACATGGACTCTTGACCATAGAAGACTCGCAGCATATAGATTAGCAGACCTTAAAGGAGTGCCTGTTGAATGGGCATCTAAAGAACTTGTTGAAGATCAAATCTGGAAAATGAGTACCAAAAACGGAGGTAAGTCAATAAAACTAAAACTTGGAAACGGTAAGTTTATTATCGTTAAATAGGAGGAAATAGAATGAGATTGTCCCAACGAGTAAAGATAATCAAGACAAAAGAGGATTTTGTTGAATTTCTTGGTTTACTTGTAAATGACTTTGAAAACAATCGTGACGAGTGGGAGAATGAATCTGTTGATTCGTACTTGGCAGGAATGCAATCTTGGATTGAAGATTCGGAAGGCTATTATGAGAACAGTAATATACCATTACCAGATAATATTGATTGGAATTTTTTTGCAAATGTACTATATGCCGCAAAAATTTATGAATAAGAAAACAAGTAACAGGTCGTTGATGATTTAATTATTATGTTATAAATTTTTGTAACCTTGATTGGCTTAATGCCTTTCAAGGTTTCTTTTTTTTGGCTACCCAGTGCCGAATGCATCCCCCGTTCAACCAATATCACACATAACCTATGTAATATCCCACAATTAAACTTATGTGAATCAATTTCATAAATCAGAGCCCTACGGGCCCAAGAGTTTTTGAGCATAGAAAAAGGAGTACCTCCCCAAATCTCTAATAAGTTAAGTGCGACCCAAACTTAAGAGGTGGTGGTGACTCCCAATGTCTATTATAAAACAAGGAAGCCTATTTGATATACAGGAATTATTCGACTTAGAACCTCCCAAACGTTTTGAGGCTATTTTCTCCACTCTTGACATTGAACCGCTTCTTTTCTCTATTTCCAAAAAGTCGATCTATGGTGCTCCTACCGAGTTGAATTATGCTGCCATGCTATATTCTCTGGTCGCTCGAATCGTAGAACGAATTCCCACTGTGAAAGATTTACGAAAACGACTAAAACATGACTTTATCTTTCGAATGGAATGCGGTTTTCTGTTTTCTGACAATCTTCCTTCCGAGGCATCGTACTCTCGTCTCGTTCAGAAGCTTTCTGAAACAGCACACCTCAATAAAGTCCAAGACAAGTTACTGTTGCAAGCGATACAGGAAGGGTTCATAGGCGATGAAGCAATTGCCATCGATGCAACCCATTTTGAATCCCGTGATCGAGGTGTGGCAAAAGAAAAAAAGACGAAACCAGAATTGAAAAAACGTGGACGTAAATCAAAAGCAGAAAAAGATATCTACGACAAGCAAAAGCAAGAAAAGGAAGCCCAGAAGTCCTTATATGAAAAAACCATTGCAGCTCAACTGGATGTGACGTTGGAGGACCTACGGTACCAAGTTCCTATCAAACCTGCTTGGGGAATAAAGAAAAATAGTGATGGAAAGAACATGTTTTGGTTTGGATACAAAGCTCATCTTGCAGTCAGTACGAAAAGTCAATATATTCTTTGCTCCCTCATGTCCTCTGGAAGTATGAACGATGGGAAAGCAGCGATTCCTTTGTTGAAAGGAATTCAAACTGTCCTTCCCAATCACATGCGATATGCAATCATGGATGCGGGATATGACTATGTCCCGATCTATCAACAAATCGGACGAATGAACGCACAAGCGATTATTGCTTACAACAAGCGGAATGAAGGAGAAATGGTTGGATTCGATTCACATTTTGCGCCACCTTGTGTCCGAGAATGCTCTTATCGTTACGACAGTTATGATAAGAAGTACAAAACGTTGAAATTTGTACGGCCAAAAGAATGTAAAGACTGTCCATTGAATCAGGATTCTCTCTGTCAAAAAGTCTATAAAATTAAGGCTGAAACCGATCTTCGAAAGTACACCGCGCCAGCCAGAGGAACAAAAACGTGGGAAGAACTATATGACCAGAGAACAGCCGTAGAGCGAGTACATGCTTATTTGAAGGAGTTCTTTCAGCTAAACAATGTCCGATATCGCACAGGAAAGAGGGCAAAAGTCCATTTTGACTTGGTTACTCTTGTTTATAATGCATCCAAGTTAGCAGTGGATCGAATTCGTAGGAACTGGCAAGTAGGATGAAAGTAGCAGCTTAATTTTTTCAAAAAAACAGCATTAATCCCGTAGGGATAGTCTAATTATTTTTGGAAAAAGCCTTTATGAAATTGATTCATGTAATGAAAAAAAGTTAGATAGAGACGAGAATGTAGACATTATAAGCAAGATACTTTCTGCTGAAAAATAAATTAAAAGAACTTCGATAATATGCCACATGATACTTTTCCGGACTGAAGCGGTTCCTAAACCGAGATATCTTACGCGGGGACGTGGCGGAAGGGCAGACCTTTAACCGATTTGCCTATGTGAATGGTAATCCAGTAGGTTTTATTGATCCGTTGGGATTGGCGGGGCTTGGGTCTGATGATTGTCCGAAGCGGAATAAGGAGAAGGGTAAAGCTGAGGGTACGGGTAAAGTCAAGACATACGAGCAAGCTCGAAATGAAGCACTGTCTTGGTTGGAGCAAAGAGGCTTCAAATCTGAAAAACAAACCTTTGGAAAGTTTGGGTATACTAAAAATGAACCTATCGGTAGGCAAACAAATGACGGTAAAGTAGGTTTTAGAATCGAGCATGATAGTAGGAGTGGAGCGCATATTAATGTTTGGGCTGGAAAAGAAAAAGGTCCGCATTTTGAATTTGATGCATCTGAGAAAATCGTTAAAAAAATACAAAATCTTTTTAGAAGAAGGGGTTAATTTTTTTGAGTATTTATGATGATGAACTAGTAAAGGATCTAGTACTAAATGAGCTAAATAAGTGTGTCAAAGTAATAAAAAATCCAGAAACTTATCTAAATTTAATAGAACAAAAATTTGGTTTTAATGGTTCAAAAATAGATTGGTTGCAAACTAATATGCACTGTAGTAATGAGTCGAATAATGAATCTTTACTTACTGATGCTAGTCTATTCATTACTGAACTAAAAGAAAAATACTTGCATAATAACATTCGAGTAATGTATATAGGCGATAGTCTTACAGAGTTTGGGTATCAGTTCGAAATAAAGGATATAGAACAGATATTAGTCTATTTTTTAGACATTCCACAGCACCATTATTTCATACCTTTAGAAGGTGATTGGTGTCTTTGTATATCGTATGAAAACTATTTAGATTTCGGATTTAGTTTAAACAGGAATTAGTTTCAAGAGTCAGGTACAGGAGTAAATCAAAGAATATAAAAAGCAAAAAAACCTTGATTGGCTGATATGCTCCCCTTGTGGTAGACAGTTGAAATAATATAACTGTTTCCTTACAAGGAGGAGTGAACTGCCCCCCGTCAAGTAGACAATGGAAAAATAAAAGATCAGACACCAACTATTCACTTAGGTTGGTGTCTTTCTTATGATGCTGAACTTTGAAGGTATTGCCTGTATTCCAAAGGTGTCATACAGTTTAGTCTTTTCTGGTATCGATGGTTATTGTAGTAATTTATGTATTCCATAATTGCTACTTCCAGCTCTTTGTATGTATTGAATTTATTGAGATCATACATTTCGGATTTTATCATTCCCCAAAACGATTCCATCGGGCCATTGTCTATGCACCTAGATACCCTCGACATGCTTTGTATCATTCCTGCATCGTCCAGTTTTTTCTTGAATTTTTTGCTCGTATATTGGAACCCTCGGTCACTATGAAAGATAGGTTTAGCATTAGGATATGACTGATGTGCAATATCAAAAGTTCTAAAAACAAGTTCATTGTTGTTGGAATGCCCGATCACAAAAGAAACAATACTTTTATCTGACAAATCCAGGATTGCACTCAAATAAGCCTTGCTTTGAAGGCCATACTTCATTTCCGTCACGTCAGTGAGCCATTTTGTACCGAATCCATCGGATTCGAAATCTCTGTTCAAGACATTTTCCGTCGTAATTTCAGGCGTTGAAGGAATGTAATTCTTTTTCTTTCTGCGGCATACCGATTTTATTTGTAAGATACACATGAGTCTGTATATCCGTTTATGGTTAACAGTAAGATTGTGTTGTCGGTTTAGTTTGATTGTCATCTGACGATATCCAAGGATTCCATCTCTTTCTTCATAGGCATCCTTAATCATGAGAAGCAACTCTTTGTTGAATTTCTCGTTATTACTTTCTTTCCTGTTTAGCCATTTATAATACGAAGAACGTTGAATCCCCATGTTTTCACAGAGTTGACTAATGGGATATAATTTACTGTCATGAAGATCGCGTATGGCAAAATATACAGGTTCATATCGGACTTGGCTTAGAATCGCCCCCTTTGGATTTCGTCCAGCTTTTTTAGTAAGTCAATCTCCATTTGCTTTCTTCTGTTCTCAGCTTGAAGCAGCTTATTATGTGCCCTCAGTTTCTCCACTTCGGACATCTCATCTTCAGATTTTCGCTTTCCACGTTTATCCTGAAGTGCATCTACACCAGATTTAATGTATTTATTTGTCCAAGAATAAACTTGCTGATAGGATACCTGAAATTTCTGTGCGGTTTGGGCATAATTGTGTTGATGTTCTATACAGAATCTTACGATTTCAATTCTTTCCTTGTAAGTAGTTGCTCGTCCTTTTGTCATGATTGGCGTTCCTCCTGAGCCGGAAGCTTTCGGCTTCTCATGACCATTATACTTCAGGATCCAGTTACGCAGTTGGCGGGTTGATTTGATGCCATATCTTTTACATATATCCATGTGAGAACCACGACTAGCCAGATAATCCTCGACAGCTGTTTTCTTTAATTCTGTGGAATAGGAGGAGTTCTTGGATGTATTGAGCAATCCGTTTGGACCTAATGATTGATAAGTTTGAAGCCATTGTTTAATAGATGGAAAGGAAACATCTAGAAGATTTGCTAAATGATTAAGCGAATCTTCCCCACGAAGATATTTTTCAATAGCTGCAATCTTTTCTGACCCAGATATTTTTGCTTTATGGGACATAAAAATGCTCCTCCTTGTAAGGAAACAGTTATATTATTTCAACTGTCTACCACAAGGGGAGCATATCAGAGCATATCAATCAAACCGTTGGAGGGCTCTTTTTATTTACCTTGTAAACTTCAGAACTGAAAAACACATCGCACTCACATACGTTCTACTAAGCCTACAATAATTACAGCGATAATAACTGCAAGTACAGTAAAAAGAATATTTTTAACTGGGAAGGGCTGAGGTTTTTCCTTATTCTTATTTTCCAGATATTTGACAGTCTCCACAATAACTGGTGTTAATCCTAAGCAAATAGCAAAGTAGCGATTGACTTGGAGGGTAAGGTAAAAGGATAGGATAAGCCAAAGAGAAGAGAGTATGTACTTTAACATGTTATTCTCTCACTTCTTTCATAGTAGTATGATTACGGGGTACAGCTTACCGGTGTTGGTTTTCCGTCGAAAAACATGCCAGATCCACTCTCAGAATCTAATTTGGTTCGGTCAGCATTTTTGTAGAATTTAACATGGTTGTAGTATCGATATTGTTCACATTTTTTAGGGTATCTGTATTGATCGTAAGTAATGTATGCCGTAGCGCTAAAAGCTGTTATTGAGGCAAGGGCTGCATACCCCATGCTGTACGGCATTTTTGTAGTAGCTGAAAGCATGCCTGCTGCTACGGATATCCCTAATTGATTGACATTATAATCAGTCTCATAACTTCCCATAAACTTTCCACCTGATGGCATCGAAACAGACTGTAAAGAGTGCAAGGTTAAAGGAGCAGCTTTTGACGGCTTAATAGATATTTCCTGTTTTACGCCATCGACTAATAGTTCATTCGTTTTAGGGTCAAAAGAAATGATTATTTCTTTTTGATCTTCAATTACTTTTGAATGGACTACACCGTCTTTATCTTCAAAACGTTCAAAAGTAATTTTTTTACCATCTTGAATCACTTCTTCTTTGACTAGATCGGTAGCAAATTGTTCATTATCGAAAATAGTTACGCTATTCGATTCTTTTGCTAGCGCATTAGAATGCTGTAGCGGAGATGCAACCATGACACCTGATATCAGTGTTCCGGCCAAAACAGATAAAACAACGCGTTTCATAATTATATGCCTCCTTATTTAATCCATGCATATAATAATGTCAAAATTTCAAAAAAATAGCAATTATAATTATACTGATCCTTTGAATATAATTTCTTTTTTTAATTGACCATTTCTAACCATTGCATAATCTCCTCATCATCAAATAAAATAAGAACATACATTCGTGTTTAAGGAGATGTTTCGATGGCTTCTAAAATTCTTGATCCACTTGTAACAAAATTCATCTTGCCTGAGCATGCCGAGATGTTACGCCAGCATCACGAGGATAAGAAACTGATCGAGAAGCCTATCATTGAAGAGGATGAACTAGCCGAGTTCTGTTATCGGATATCTGACTCACGTCAGTTTGACTACGCTCTTACAATCAATTGGTGGAAAGCAACGAAAGGAGATCGAGGCGTGATTGAATCAGCTTGGGGATGGGTAGATAAGTTTGATTCTACATTTAAGCAGGTCAAGTTAAAGAATGATGAGGATTTCTGGTGGATACCTGTTGAGGATGTAGTGAAGGTTGATATGTAATTTAATTAAGAAAGTCGTCTCCTTAAATTCAGGAAACGACTTATTTTTTTGCAAACATTGCAAACCATTTTGCAAACCGACTTCAAGGAACGCAAAGGAACGTGAAGGAACGCAACGGAATGAAGCAAAAAGATGTAGTACATCTATGACGTTTTAAAAACGTCTGGTAAGCGGTGAATGGCCGGGCGGTCGCGTCTGGTATAGCTACGATCAAGGTGGAAACGTCACGGGAATCGGGACGGTAGAGGCAACGTCGAAGAAGGTCATGGGGTATGGGAAGGACAACCGACTTTCCCTCGTAAATGAACATCCAGTAGAGATGGATGAAGATGGAAATCTTCTCGCAGGGACAGAGAATGAGGAAACTCATACTTATGTGTACGATGCCCGTAATCACTTAGCTGGCACAGGTCAAGCACACTACACCTATGACGCCGAGCACGTACCTCGATGACATGGAAAGGAAAGACGATACGCTATGTAGTCGACCAAGTGGAGGAGCTTAGCCGTGTTCTTATGGAGCTAGGAGAAGACGGTAGCCCGAAAGCCTACTATGTGTATGGACAAGGCCTAATCGGTCGAGAGGATGCGCAAGGGAATTACTTGTCGTATCATACGGATATGCGTGGTAGCCCCACGATGCTGAGTGATTGGAGCGGACGCGTCACTGACCGCTACAGCTACGGCGTGTATGGGGAATTAGAACAGCACGATGGTACAACCTTCCAACCGTATTGTTATAATGGGAGAGATGGTGTCGTGACCGACCCGAATGGCTTGTATTACATGAGGGCACGGTACTACCATCCCGGACTGAAGCGTTTCCTGAACCGGGATATTTTACCAGGAGACGTGACGGATGGGCAGACCTTTAACCGATTTGCCTATGTCAATGGTGATCCAGTAGGGTTTATTGATCCACTGGGGCTGGCGGGGCTTGGGTCTGATGATTGTCCGAAGGGGAATAAGGGTACGGGTAATAGTGCTAAAGATTTTGAAAAATCGTTAGTCAAGTTGCCACCAGCCGAGCGCGTTGCAACTGTAAGAACAAAAGCACAGGAAGTTGCTAAAAATAATGATTTAATAAAGGATTCGAAATTAAGTAAGATTAATGGTAGAGATGTATATAAAGACCCTAAAAAAGGTGATTTATATTCGGTAGATACACAGCATGGTCGATTTGAAAAAACAAATAGCAAAGGAAAGCATCAAGGGGAGGTTGATTTTGATTTTAAGCCAACTAAACCTGCCGATGCATCTGGCGGTCATAATTTAAAAGTTAAATAGAAAGGATGTAATAGAATGCTTAAGAGTGATTGGATATCCGTTAAGGAAATCGCAGACGATACTCGAATTTGGAGTGGAACCATAGTCAGGGTTTTTAGGGGGCATTAAATAAGGATAACTGTGAAGATAGTTTCTATGATTATATAGTGTCTTTTATATATGATAATACTGACTATTTACAGTTAACCTGTCTAACACAAGGCGAGGGTGGAAATATTGTTTGTGTATTGCAAACAGAACCAAATTCTAATTACTCATTAGGGAGGGAATTGAAAATAATGATGGATGATGGCAAAGACTCTGTGTTTGTAAATTTTTCCCCTAAGTGTATCGTGAAATAAACCTCTACTAGGAGTCCTAGGGGCGTTTTGGTGCCAGTCGCCATCCAGAAAACTGTAGACTATGATACATTGCAAAGGGAAACACTATCGGAAGAGCAAAAAAAATTGTCTCCGTGGGGTACATGGAATGATACTTTGTTTATTGAAAGAATTTCACGAGAGTGGACTTTAAAAAATTGGAGCTAAGTGTGTATAAACTATTAAGAGTATATATTTTCTAACGTAATAACTCGTAAACCTTGATTGGCTATACGCCTTTCAAGGTTTTTTTATGATTTAAACATTTTAGAGTTAAAACAATCAATATTTGAATCAGAAGCTCATGATGGTAAACAGACAAATGAGATTGGTTGCAGTGCTAAAGGCATAAATGACTACCACACTTATTACTCGATTTACATTTGCACACGAGAATGGCAAAGCTCGAAGTGATAAATGAGGAAATACACTGGTACATAAGAGAATGAATTAAACAGTAAAAGAGAAAAGTTTTATGTTAGGTAGACATTGAATAATGCTTACGTGAAATTCATAACTCATGAAGGTTGTACCATCATGGAGTATCGTTTTAATGCTTGGAAGAACTGAACAAGAACGAGAAAGGGGCGAGATGGATTTAATTCATCAGTATTGGAAGATAAACAAGTTACTTATGAGAACTTCAAAAAAGAAGTAGTAAATAAAACTAAGTTATATATCGAAGAATTAAGAGTATTAAATTATGAAGTTAATAAAGATATTTTGAATTTGGAAAGTTTGATATTAGAAATAGAAAAATAAATTGTTAAATGTGCCTATTTTGCTGACAGGGCGAGAAATAGGTAAAATGACATTTTTTACACAAGAACCATAATAACTAATGAAAATGCTATGGCTCGTGGCGATAAACAATGGAATATAATATGAAACGCCCATATGTTTACAGAAAAAGATATCCTTGAATTTGAATAAATAACTCATGAAGGCTAAACCATCAAGGGGTGCTATTTTAATAATAAAGCATTAAGAGCGAGAATAGGCGAGATGACATTTTACTAACGAGGACTACCTTATGATGTCATAAGCAACAAACACACGAAATTAAATAAGCTAAAGGGTTTCGATTTTTTGGAAATAGAGAAAAGAATCGGTTCAATGTCAAGAGTAGAGAAAATAGCCTCAAAACGTTTGGGAGGTTCTAAGTCGAATAATTCTTGTATATCAAATAGGCTTCCTTGTTTTATAATAGACACTGGGAGTCACCAGCACCTCTTAAGTTTGGGTCGCACTTAACTTATTAGAGATTTGGGGAGGTACTCCTTTTTCTATGCTCAAAAACTCTTGAGCCCGTAGGGCTCTGATTTATGAAATTGATTCACTTAAAAATTGACAAACACGCTGATAAACATAAAAGGCTTATTCCAACTTGTAATTTTGAGGAGGAGACACCCGATCCGAATGAATGGCAAATCGATCATATTATTCCTAGAGATAAAGATGGGACTAACAGTTTCAGCAATGCTCAAGTGTTAACACGAAAAGAAAATAGAGATAAATCCAACAAGTTACCCTCCGACCTAAATAAACCAAGCAAGAAAACACCACCAACTAAACCGAAAAGGAGAAAAAAATGAAGCCTGTTATACTAAATAATCAATTAAATAAAAACAATTTGTGGAACGGCTGTATACTTGCATCGGTAGCACATGCTATTATGGTTGCTCACTATCCTGAATTATCATACGAACATTCATGGGACGGTAAAAACTACAGCGTTGTTGACGGTTCAAGTGGAAGAGGAACAATTACGTTTAACGAAAAGTATGTTGTCGGTGCGTTTCGAAATGAAAACATTAATAGAACTGAATTCCCTACAGCAATGGATTTTTTTACTGGTGCGCCACAGGAAATCCTTGAGCTAACTAAGAATGAAACTTTAGAATACCTTCTAGAAGAGGATGAAGATGGAATGTCCTCACCATCTATCACTACTGCATTTTGGGGTGATAATGATACTATTACTTCGATTGATAATTTCGTAAGATTAATTCAGTATGGGGGTTATCTATTAGAAAGGCAGTTTATGGAGCATGAATCTGCAATTGAATCTTGGCGAGATTATTATGAGATGACGAGTGAACAAGTTGATCTGTTAAAGTCGATATATGCTAGGAAAGTAAATAATCCTGATGTTAATATCACGTTGACAAAACGCGAAATTGAATTGATTGGAGCAGAAAGTCCTGAAGGTTTGAGTGAAAGTATGACTTCGTTTGAGGAAATCGGGATAGATTGGGAGAAGTAAACGGGTATGATAGGGCTACCGAGTGCCGAATGAATCCAACATTAAACCAATAACACATATAACTCACACAAAAAAATAGACTAGGTTTACATCTTGGCACAAGATCATACAGTACAACCAACAAACCAAACACTAACAAGCTAAAAGTGCAGCTGATTTTCTAAAAGAATATGGTGATTTAAAAATCCAATTTGAAAATCCTAAAAGATCAGACAGCTATTTAACTTTGACTATTAACCCAATTGATGCAGCAAGCTCAATTTTCCGAGAAGTATCGAAGAGATATGAACGATATTGTAACGAGTCATTTGTCATCGTTGGAGAAATTCCACTTATGGATATGACATGGTATATTTCTTCATCAGGAGCTTTTTATGGAGGAAACGATGATTTTCTTATCCGTTTAGGAGATAATTTTTTTCAGGCACTTCATAATATAGTTAGTGGTGTAAAATTAGAAGTTATTACTGTTGAAGATGAATAGAGAGGATACTAGGAGATTTCAATCTAACGCTTATGTCGTACAATAAAACCAACAAACCAAACACTAAACAACTTAACAAACACTTTATTAACTTCCAAAAGCTTATTCCAACTTGAACCGTGAGTTAGGAATGAGCTTTTTTGCATGCCCAAAAATCATAGGAGGAAAAAGACAGAGCCCCAAATGAACATCAAGGATTTCGTTCCTAATGTGAATATCATGCCCTTTGGCAGATGCGGTAACTTAGCAAATCCAGCGGTAGCAGCAGTTACGGAAGCAAACGGCGGTTACTTAAAACGTATGCCATGCATGCCAATTGTAACTATGTCGTGGATTGGGGGCAAGGAAGAAGGGACAGGGCACGAAGCATCGTGTGTACGACCTGTTAGGCCGTGTCCACTGCTTGTACAGATAGCTACGGAAATACCATTCAATACCGATATGATGAAAATAGCCAGCTTTCCCACCTCATTTATCCAGATGGGAAGGTTGTCCGTTATGCCTACGATTTGGCGGGACAGCTCACGGAGGTAAAAGACTGGGCAGGGCGTCGTACTACCTACACCTACGATGAAAATGGACGACTGATCAAGACGGTACGACCAAATGGAACCATCGAGCAACGTAGCTATGACGTCGCTGGACAAATGGTACGTCTGTGGGATCAAAACCGCCAAGGTGTGATGCTCCAGAAATATCGCTACGTGTACAATGAGCTAGGGCAAATTGTGCAGGAAGAGGAAAAGAAGTATACCTACGACTCTCTTAAACGACTCGTAAGCGGTGAATGGCCGGGTGGTCGCGTCTGGTATAGCTACGACCAAGGTGGAAACGTCACGGGAATCGGGACGGTAGAGGCAACACCGAAGAAGGTCATGGGGTATGGAAAGGACAACCGGCTCTCCGTAGTGAATGAACATCCAGTAGAGATGGATGCAGACGGCAATCTTCTCGCATGGACAGAGAATGAGGAAACTCATGCCTATGTGTACGATGCCCGTAATCGCTTAGCTCGCACAGGTCAAGCACGCTACACCTATGATGCCGAGCTTGTACGTACCTCGATGACTTGGAAAGGAAAGACGACACGCTATGTAGTCGACCAAGTGGAAGTATTTAGCCGCGTTCTTATGGAGCTAGGAGAAGACGGTAGCCCGAAAGCCTACTATGTGTATGGACAAGGACTGATCGGGCGAGAGGATGCGCAAGGGAATTACTTGTCGTATCATACGGATATGCGTGGTAGTACCACGATGCTGAGTGATTGGAGCGGACGCGTCACTGACCGCTACAGCTCTGGCGTGTACGGGGAATTAGAACAGCACGATGGTACAACCTCCCAACCGTTTTGTTATAATGGAAGATGGTGTCATGACCGACCCGAATGGCTTGTACTACATGAGGGGCGGTACTATCACCCGGGACTGAAGCGGTTCCTGAACCGAGATATCTTATCAGGGGACGTGACGGAAGGGCAGACCTTTAACCGATTTGCCTATGTAAATGGCGATCCAGTAGGGTTTATTGATCCGCTGGGATTGGCAGGGCTTGGGACTGGGCAGTGTAAGAAGGGTAAGACTGAGGGACGGATGAAGCTGAGAAATACTATAGAACAATGAGCCAAGAACATTATGATACTTTAGTTAAGACAAGAAAAGTACCGGCTACTAGGGAAACATGCATCTCACCAATAAAAGGGTACTCAGCAAAATATGATGGGGTTTTGGTTGAGTTTGAAGTTGCTCCAGGAACGACTAAAGCTTTAGAAGCAATAGGAGTAAGAAATAATGCTGGAGTAGTAGTTGAAAAATATCCAAATATGCCTGAGGTTTCTAAAGGATGGAATGAGGAGAAAGCTTTCTTTAAAGGAGAAGGTAAGAAAGGGAATAAAGCGACTGATAAAGGTCAAATTAATATTGGTCTAGGAACTGGTAAAGCGTTGGAAATATTCAATAAGAATATAATAAAATTTAAGGAGGTCCCAAAATGACAGATAATGAAAGAGAGACGATTAGGAAGCTAATTAGGGATGATATATCCGAAGAACAGTTTGCACTAGAATTTAATGTTGACTCAAACTATGTGAAACAATTATTAGAAATTGCTTATAATGAGAAAAATGAGAAGGATGTAGATTATCAAACTTATGTTATATTTTGCTTTAATCTTGTTACAGAAGATTATGTTGACTTACTGTGCAGACTAATGTACGCTCCTTGGCATCATCAACACGAAGATATAGCAACAATATTTCAATCTTTTAGATTTCCACAAACAGTAGAATGTTTATATAAAACAGCACAAACTCAATTTGAGTATTTAGAATATGATGATAGTTATGCGCTAGCTGTTAAATGTATCTGGGCATTAGGGGATATTAATACTGAAGAATCGCGAAAAAAACTGGAATTGTTATCTGTATCAGAGAATGAAATCATAAGAGAAAATGCGCTTAAGCAATTACAACGAAAATATTTCCTGAAGACTAATTATTTGAATATACCGGAGGATTAAAAAATGAAAGAGGTTTATAAAACCCAAAAAATCCTGGCTCAGTTTAACGAAAACACAATTAGAGTTTATCAGGCCTATAATAGTAGAATTGCAGATGAAGCTGTACGTTTAGGAACATTTGGTCCGTCCTTCAAAATGGATAGAATGACATGGATAAAACCATCGTTTTTATGGATGATGTATAGGTCAGGGTGGGCAACTAAAAAAGACCAAGAAAGGATATTGGCAATTGATATAAAAAGAACAGGATTTCAAGCAATTCTTGAAAATGTAGTTTTATCAACATTTGAAGAAAGTGTATATGGATCATATGAAGATTGGAGATCTCAACTTGAAATCTCAGAGGTTAGATGCCAATGGGACCCTGATAGGGATATATATGGAGATCCGTTGGATAGACGTGCTATTCAATTAGGTTTAAAGGGTAATATGGTTAAAAATTACGTTAATGATTGGATTGTAAAAATTAATGATATCACAGAGGAAGTGATAGAGCTAAGAGAATCAATAAAATCAAAAACCTTTGAAGTAAGTATGCTGCCAAGTGAACATGAATACCCTTTGGATGACGGTATAAAGACGATACTTGGAGTAGTATAAAGAAGTTGAGGAACCATTTGAATAAGGGAAAATAGGTTCGCCGTATCAAAGGTCACACAACATAGTTTGATGTGGCCTTTTTTTGATTAAAGGGGATAGAATGACTGTATGTTCAGAAGAAAAAGTTAGATTTAACTTATATTGGGGTAGAGAGATGAAGAGCATTCTATATAAAAACGAGGGAATGTGATCCAGGAGTGTGTCTTGATAAAATTGGAGAGGCACCAACTCATAAACATTGGTTTCATGCCTTTAAGGTTTCTTTTTTAAGGAAAGTTGACATGTTAAGTGGGAGATAAGTATAGAAGTGCTGAGTTGATGGTGCTGTTTTTGACCGAGACAATTTATTACTTGTAACACTAAGGATACACGAGGAATATTGGCCAAAAAACCATCTGAGGAATCAACCATTTTATAATAGTAATTAAAAAGTGGAGGGTTCAATTTATGGAGAAGAAACAAAGTAAGGATGAAATTATAGAAGTTATTCACAATATTCTATCTGCAAAAGGAACGGAAGAAGAAGAGGATACATGGTTAGAACAGTGTTAGTGTACCTTATTATCAAGAAATTTATAGAATTATTGTTACTAGTAAAGAGGATTTAACTGCAGAAGATATTCTAGAGAAGGCTAATCAAAACCACAGCCCAATCCATTAATAACTATAAACAAGATACATACCCTAAACGAGTATTCAGCGCTTAGCTTCAATCCTAATTCTATTTAAAGCACATGTAAAAAAAGAAGGGCCTTACATACCAGCCCTTTTTATAATTCAAAACATTAATTCACAGCCCTTATACTCTTTCTAACAAGTTGATCTGCCTGTCGAGTTGTTTCTGGGAGGCGGTAACGCGGAGAATAGAAAGATATATGGATGTTAATACGAAAGAGCTTCAATTGATAGATGTTAAAAAGACAGGCTTGGCTCAAACCTATCAATTTAGAAGGTCGTATCAAGGTACTCCTGTCATTACTCGGGGTTATGCTGTAACCATTGATGCGGAAAAAGAGAAGATAATTGGACTTGATCTAGGCTATAGAGAACAAGCATCTACGAGCTTCCCAGACAAACCCCAAGCAATGACACCAGATGCTGCTGCCACTATCTACTTGAAAGAACGTCCCTGGTCACTAGTCTATGTCATGCTACCGGATACGAAGCAACAAATAGCAGTCCCTCACTTGGTTTATCAGATTTATTATCATGATACACCTCGGTTATATGTTGACGCGGTTACTGGTGAAATTGTTAGATAAGAGAATGAACTCACCCATTAAACCAGTTTCCTTGTAAGTTCTCTTTCTTTCTCCTATAATCTAATATGATAGTTTCTTTTACGAGAAAATTGCATTCTTTATGTCAGATGGAGGAGAATAGTCCTCCCGTTCAAGAGGCGACACCATCCCTAATCCGTCTGTTTGAAGGATTAGGGATTTTTTGGTAGATGTGGTCGATAAAAATCGAATGAAGAGAGGATATCTCCATGAAAAAAATGAAACGAACTCTAACAGCATTGCTAACACTATGCTTAGCTGTTTCACTAACTGCATGTTCGGGTGAAACAACACCAAAGGAGGGAGCACAGCCTTCCCCAAGCCAGAACCAACCGACTGATTCTGCTTCGGATAACCAAGCAACAGATACTACATTAAAAACCATCTATCCGCTCAAAGTAAAGGATATGACGGGAGAAGAGTTTACATTTGAAAAAGCCCCAGAGCGCATCGTATCTGTATCTCCAGCTGAAACCGAAACGTTATTTGCACTTGGTCTTGAGCAAAAAATCACGGGTGTTTCGGATTACGATGACTATCCAGCATCTGTAAAGGATAAGCCTAAGATGGGTAGCATAATGGCTCCAAACGTAGAATCCATTTTGGCTGCAAAACCGGACATTGTATTCTCAGGAATTTCAATGAAAGAAGAGACTGTAAAGAAATTCCGTGAGCTTGGTGTAAAAATCTTTAAAGTAGAACCTAAGACGTATGATGATGTGATTGCGAATATTGAATTGTATGGAAAAATCACAGATCGTCAGGCTGAAGCGAAGAAAGTAGTTGACGAACTTAAAAAGACGTGGGACGAGATTCAAGCTGTGGTAAAGGATATTAACCAGAAAAAGAAAGTTTATATTGAATTTGCTCCAGGCTGGACGGTCGGTAAAGGTGAATTTTTAAACCAAATGATAGAGCTTGCTGGTGGAATCAACGTGGCTGCTGACACTCAAGGTTGGGTGCAAATTAATGAAGAGACCATTATTAAGCAAAATCCTGATGTTATTCTCTATACACTGGGTGTAGTGGACACCAAGACCAACCAATCCTTGGAAGACATTATTCGTTTGCGTAAAGGCTGGAGTGGGATTGAGGCGGTTAAAAATAACACAGTAGTTGGTCTAGATCAGAATGTCATCAGTCGTCCTGGACCACGCCTCGCAGAAGGTCTAAAAACAATAGCAAAAGCAATTTATCCTGATAAATTTTAAGTAAGTGGGGCTGACCTCTAGATGAGTACAAATAACGCTTACGGACAGATGATAGGGACAAAAGGAATGACAGCGGGAGCAGTGGGAATGATGCTGCTCCTGTTGTCTGTTGTGGCTAGTTTAGCCATTGGTTCTGTGATGTTACCGATGGGAGAGATTACCCGCATTTTATTGCACCAGCTTCCTGGGGTTAACTCGCTTATTCCAGTTACATGGGATGAATCCTCCACACAGATTATGTTGAACGTCAGATTGCCAAGGGTGATATTGGCTTTATTAGTAGGGGCTTCCCTTGGGATAGCGGGTGCCGCGTTTCAAGGTGTTTTACGTAATCCACTAGCAGATCCTTACACACTTGGGGTATCGTCTGGCGCTTCGGTTGGGGCGGCCATACTCATTTACTTTGGCTTGCAATATACTTGGCTAGGACAGTGGACAGTACCGTTGACTGCCTTTGTCACCGGGGTTTGTACATTAGTAATCGTGTTGCAGATGGCACGAGAAAACGGAAAGATTCCCATTGAGACGTTGATTTTATCTGGAGTGGTCATGCAAGCATTTCTAGGCTCCATTGTTTCATTTCTCGTCGCAATGTCTAAGCAAACCATTAATGAAATTTTATTTTGGGTGATGGGGAGTCTGGCTTTGCGAGGCTGGTCATTTACAGGAGTTTTATTGCCTTATTTTGTTGTCGGACTCCTTGTTTTATTTGCATATGCCCGACCCCTAAATATGCTCGCATTGGGAGAGAGGCAAGCGGGACATCTAGGTTTGCATGTAGAACGGACGAAATGGATCGTGCTACTGACAGCTACGCTTGTAACGGCAGCCGCTGTGTCTGTGTCTGGTGTGATTGGTTTTGTTGGATTGGTCGTTCCGCATTTACTACGGATGATCATTGGGGCTGATTATCGGTTATTGATTCCCATGTCTGCTATAGGTGGAGCTATTTATGTATTGTGGGCAGATACCATTGCTCGCACGTTGCTTGCTCCGACAGAAATTCCACTTGGTGTGGTAACCGCCTTCATTGGCGCACCGTTCTTTGCCATGCTACTGATCCGTAATAAACGGAAGCGTAGGGGGGATGATGCTGATGAAGAACAGGGGACACCAAGTAAAGTCAGCAAGTAAACAACAGTATAATCGTGTTCAAGCCACGTATTCTAACCATCAAAAGTCTTTGCGAGAAGAACAGACTGATCCTGTCATTTCTGTTTGTGATGTCTCCCATCGTTACGGAAATCAATCGGTCTTGCAACAGATCTCACTTGGCATTAAGGCAGGTGAGTGGGTAGGTATTATTGGGCCGAATGGCAGTGGCAAATCCACTTTGTTATCTTTGATGTCACGAGCGGAGACACCATCTACTGGACAGGTTCTCGTATATGGTAGAGATATCAAGTCATACGGACGTAAAGACTTATCACGACATATGGCTGTTCTCCAACAGGAAACGATTCCTCCGATTCATTACACTGTGCAAGAAGTCGTGGAAATGGGGCGTTTTCCTTATCAATCATGGTGGGGAACGGAAGCAGAGGACAGCGGACCATTTATTGAGAGCATCATGGAGCGATTGCAGTTGAAGACGCTGGCAGATAGAAGACTAGATCAATTGAGTGGAGGACAGCGTCAGCGTGCGGCCTTGGCCAAATTAATGGCCCAGTCGCCTAGCATCGTGCTGTTAGATGAACCAACCACTTACCTAGATATTCATTATCAGGTGCAATTTATGGACGTGGTGCGGGAGTGGCAACAGGATTGTGGAGTAACAGTCGTTTCTGTTTTGCACGATCTTAATTTAGCTGCTTTATACTGTGATCGTATTATCGTGCTACATGATGGTAAGATTTCGGCTGAGGGAACACCGTCAGAAATGATGACCTCTGAGCGACTTGCTAACGTTTTTCAGGTAAATACAGCGGTTGTTCCTCATCCAGAGACAAATCGACCACAAGTGCTAGTTTGTCCAAAACAGCGAGCAGAAAAGCTGACAACCAAATGAGTAAGTAAGCATTTCATTCCCCTCAAGTATCTCTTGCTCAAAACGACTAGATAATGGAGAAGCGTGTTGGAATAGCAGAAACCCCCAAACAGATTTTACTATCCGTTTGGGGATTTTTGTATTATTTCTTTTGATAAACACAAACGACCATCTTCACAAAATACTCACGGAACAAGGACGTTTTTGCTAAATTAGCTACTACATTGCGCAAAGGCATTTCCTTTTCATAAACAGCAGGGTAGTGCACGCCTTTTTGAATGTTACGGAAACGTCTGATCGTCATGCGATTGATATACGAAAAGTACTCGGAACCATCTGGACGCTTGCTAATCCGAAAGCCTAAACGATCCTTTCCGTCTGGCAAATCTTGAACGAGTTTGCGATAAGCATCGATTAAGGTTTGCTCAGAAAAGAAGGAATGTACCCACGGAAATCCGATTGCATCTGACAAGTGAGCACCATATGGATGGTAATATGGCGGGAAGTTAATGTAGAGATGACCGCCCTTTTTTAAAACACGGAAACATTCTTCCAGCGTTTTCTCTGGATTATCTACGTGTTCCATTGCATCGTTCATGATGATCGTATCGAACGTCTCATCTTCAAATAACATCTTTGATGCATCACCCGTCATGAATGAAGCTATGTTATCCAAGCCCTTTTCCCGAGCAAAGGCATTACCTTCTTCAGCATAATGAGGTACGATGTCAATTCCTATGATCTTTTTTGGACCAAACGTAGCGTAGTAGCATGTTTTACCACCACCGCCACAACCGATATCAAGCACGGTTTTATCTTTAAACATTTCTTCCTGAGAATGGAACGGCAAGAAGAATTGAATGGTCTGATCACCCTTGCGGAATTGCCATTCGGTATAGCTCATTTTACCGTCATTCGCTAGATTAAACGGATGAACGGGCAAAGGAAACATTTTATTTAATGTGATAAGTAATGACGAAGAGAGTGACAAGATCTTTTGCCTCCTTACAAACAAACGACAATTATTTCTTACTGGCCAACGCTTGTAGAACTAATTCGCTACTTTTCATAGCTTCCGCTTTAAGCATGTCAGCTTTTTCACGGATGATTGCTTGCTCGCGATCTAGATGCTGCATACGATCATCAAGTAGTGTAAGCAATTGTTCTGATGTCAAATCCTTGATATGGCCCGCACAGGTCATGCCTGCACGTTCCACAAAACGGTCAATTTTAGGATCATAGGAAATCCCGATAAACGGAATGTGAAGCATACAAGCAAGGATCAAAGAATGAAGCCTCATCCCCACCACGTAATCCGCTTGCTTTAAGATGCACATAATGTCATGAAAAGGGACATGCTCTTTTAGCATAGCCGCACCCTTATAACGCATCGCCTCCATAATGTCTTCAGAAGGGGCGATATCGCTCGGGAAATGCATCGGTAGAAACAGCACGTTCCAGCCGCGTTCCTGATAATAATCCGCTGCATCGGCAATCACCTGTTTAAAACGCGCTTCCGTTTTCCAATCACGAACGGAAAAGATCACAAGCGGTCGGGATGAATCTTCGAACATAGGTGATACCAGCTCAGCGCCTCGCTCATCTGAAATATCTTCAGGATGAATGGTGAGTGCAGGGTCCGCCGTAACATACAATGGAGCCTTGGTCACTCCACAAGCTTTAAAATCTTCACCAGATTCATGGTCGCGCACTGTAATTACATCTACATGATTCACGACTGTTTTAATCATGGATCGGCTAAACGATTTTAGGATGGGACCGAAGCCTTGGGCATAAAATACGACGGGTTTTCCTAACAATTTGGCAATCGTAACGATCCCTAGATAATAGAGTACACTGCGGGGACTAGTAACGTCTTGCATTAACGTACCGCCACCCATCACCAACAGGTCGCTTTGTTTTAATTCTCGCACAATCGTAGAGAGTTTCCAACGATTATGGGCGGATATCCCAAATAGCGATGTTGTCCGCTCAGGCGTATTTGACAACACGGATAGGGAAATATTCGGTTGTTCTCGTCTGAGCGAGGTAATGATTCCATATAAAACAACATCGTCCCCGGCATTGTTAAAGCCGTAATATCCGGAGATGAGAATTCGCGACATGAGAGAACCTTCTTTCTATTCAAACGTACTGGTAACGTAACTGATAAGTAGTATACAATCATAGGTGCCGTTTTCTAATTTGGGCACATCCTCAAGTATAATCGAGAGGCAACAGGTAAGTAAAGCCAGGGCGTCAGAACTACATGATATAGTAGATTCCCGCAGCAAGTAGCAACACACTAAGCACGATAAAGCCGATCATTACATACAGGATGCCTTTGTTTTTTCGTCTTCGATAGAAAAACTCATCAAACATCGTGTAGACCCCTCTCTTTGAACACGCTCCAATATCGTTCATATTACCATGTCTACACTAGAATATGCTAGATTTTTGCCAGAAAGGAACTTGTTGCATGACAAAATATTGGATGAAATATACGCTTTCCCTACCAGGAGAAATGGAGGAGATTTTCTCCTATACCATTATGGAAACGAACTACACACTGGGCTGGATTGAGCCACAAGTAGAGGTGATTACGACTGACAACGGCTACGATTATGCGGAATTGACTGAGAAACCGATGACAGCGTATCTTTTTGAACCACTAACGACCACTGAGCAAGAACAGACAGCTACACTACAAAGCTATCTCGCTCAATGGGAAGACAAGATTAGAATGACAGCTATTGAAAAAGTAGAAGAGGAGAACGAATCGTGGAAAGACGAGTTTACCTCCATACAAATAGGAGATTGGCTCATAGCGCCCTCTTGGGAGGATGCTAAGGTAGTAGAGCAGGCAGAGCATGTACTCTACATTGATCCGGGTGCTGCTTTTGGAACGGGATACCATGGAACGACACAAGATAGTTTGCGTTGTTTACAAGAGAGCGAATTAGCAGGAAAAACTATTTTGGACGTGGGCGCGGGTTCAGGAATTCTCTCTATCTTCAGCTTGTTAAATGGAGCTGCACATCCCGTGTATGCAGCAGATATCAACCTGGAAACCGATTTTCAACTAAAGCACAATCTGGCGCTCAATCAGTTATCCGAGCAATCCGTCGAGGTGTTGGTAGGTGATGCGTCCGTAGATGAACGTCTATTGTCCTTGGAAAAGCATTTTGATTTTATCTTCATTAATATCGGTGGAGAAGAAGTGATCGAAATGTTACCGCTAGTTAAACGTACCATCAAGCCAACGGGTCGCTTGGTTCTGTCTGGAATAGTGGAATGGATTCTGCCAAAAGTAGTGGAAGTCTATGAGCAAGCAGGGTTTTATGTAATGGAACAAAAACAGAGCGAAGAATGGGTGACACTCTTATTGGAATTGTGCGACAATAAAGGGAAATAGTTGCACATCTAAGGAGGAGTAGCATGGCAGAGCCTATCGTAATCGTCGCAGCAAAACGGACGCCAATCGGAACATTTGGCGGCATGTTTCAAGATGTATCAGCGCGTAAATTAGCTGAACTAACGATTCGTGACATCATGGATACAACAGGAATTGACCCAGCGCAGATTGATGAAGTCATTCTAGGGAACTGTATTCAACGTACAGATGAGCCGAATATTGCGAGAACAGCTCTTCTGGATGCAGGTCTGCCCCAGCAAGTGACGGGATTGACCGTCCAGCGACAATGTTCTTCCGGTATGCAGGCAATTGTTTCAGGTCTGCAACAGATAGCCTTGGGAGATAGCGAAGTTGTTATAGCTGGTGGTGTGGAAAGCATGAGCCGTGCCCCTTATGTGTTAAAGCAAGCCCGTTTTGGTAAAAGATTAATGCATGGCGAAATGACGGATGCTTTGTGGGAGCTATTAACAGATCCGCATCATGATATTCTAATGGGTGAGACAGCGGAGCGTCTGGTGGACCTCTATGGAATTAGTCGAGAGGAGCAGGATGAAATTGCTTATTTAAGTCATCATAAAGCGGCACAAGCTACCAAAGAGGGACGATTTCAAAACGAAATCATTCCGATTGTGTTGAGTAAAAAGAAACAAACCGTCACACTGACCACAGATGAGCATATTCGCCCAGACATTACACCAGAAGCTTTGGCGAAACTAAAGCCGACATTCCGCGATGAGGGGACGGTTACAGCGGGGAATGCTTCAGGTTTGAACGATGGTGCTTCTGCTGTGCTGTTAATGAAAGAGAGTAAAGCAAAAAGCCTTGGACTAACTGTGCTTGGTAGAATTGTTTCCTATGCGTGGGCAGGTGTTGAACCTGATTTGATGGGATATGGACCAGTACCAGCAACGCACAAGGCCTTGAAGAAAGCGGGTCTGCGTTTACAAGACATGCAACTAATTGAGGTTAATGAAGCGTTTGCCGCACAGTATCTGGCGGTGGAAAAGCTATTAGAATTGGATCGGACTATCACTAATGTAAATGGTAGCGGGATATCGCTTGGACATCCCGTTGGCTCTACAGGCTGTCGTTTGATCGTTACGCTCTTGCATGAAATGAAGAGACGCCAATTACATAGAGGGTTAGCCACCTTATGTGTAGGTGGTGGACTTGGGATGAGCATGATCTTAGAGCGCTAAAATCCCATCGAATTGGCCACGAGAGGATTATGCTAAGAGTTAGTCTAGGCTTGGTATCTATTGCATAAATCGGCCATTTTTTGACCATAGTAAAAGGGACCCTGAAAAGGGTTCTTTTTTTTGTACACATCGCCATTAGGTAAGGGGGAAGATCGGATGCAAGCCAAGCAGAAAGAAACCTGGAAGAAAGTGATCGTCGTTGTCCTTTGTGTCTTATTTATCGCGTTGATAGCCTATCTAGGCACTGCTTTTCAACAGTACAAGCAGATGACACAAGATTGGTATGAGCCGCTTCCTCAAGTGAGCGGCTCTTCATTTCCAGACAAGACCTCAATCATGCAGGCAACAGAAGTTCCCCCGTATCAGTCCTCCAACCTTTCAGCGGAAGAGCTATACCACAAGGAACAAACCCTCCAGCCCTTTAGCATGATGTTAATTGGTACGGATAGTCGGGAAGGGGAGCGTGCACGTTCTGATACTCTTTTGGTAGCTACCATCAATCCATTAACTCAGCAAGCTCAACTGATCTCTATTCCTCGTGATACCTACATGAAAATCCCAGGTAAAGGCTTTGATAAAGTAAATCATGCCACTGCATTTGGTGGACCAGCCCTGCTAAAAAAAACATTGGAAAACTACTTGTCTATCAAGATTGATCGTTATGCTACGATTGACTTTGAGGGCTTTCGTAAACTAATTGATGAATTGGGCGGTGTAGAAGTAACCGTCAAAAAACGAATGAAGTATACCGATCCTAGTGATGGAACCAATATTGATCTGTATCCAGGCAAGCAAGTGCTGAATGGGAAACAGGCACTAGATTATGCGCGTTATCGGAAAAGTGACTTGGGCCATGAAGACAGTGACTATGAACGAATTGATCGTCAGCAAGAAATGATTCGGGCTTTAGCGAATAAAGGAGGCTCCATGGATGCTTTTCTAAAGGCATTTAAGCTGATGGATATTTTAGGAAAACATATTAAGACTGACCTCACACAAGATGAAATTTCCTCTTTGCTTGTAACCTACTATGATCCCAAACAAAATCACTTAACTACAGAAACGATAAAAGGGCGTGACGAACGTATTTGGAATCATACAACACTCGGCTGGTATTACTTGGTGTCGTCAGGGGAGCGAGAGAGAATCCAAGAAAAAATTAAAAAAGTGTTGACAGCTAAAGCAGAAGAATAGAAGGGGAAGCATCCGAGAATCAAGATAGCGTACATACACAAGTATCTACCAGATCTATGCCTCTCCTTTTTTATGAAAATGGAAATAACAAAACTAAATATGGGGGGAGGAAAGGCGTAACCATGCATCCGAATAGCATGTCCCGTTTCGTTTTGCCTTTCCTTTGTTGGAAAGATTAGTAAAAAAATCTGGAAAAGTTTATCAATTTAGAATAAAATGAATAAATAAGGAGAGATTGTGAATGTGAAGATGGGAAAGATGAGGTATCAAAGGTTGGAGGGAAAGCGATGTCAATTGCCAAGCCTTGGTTATCTTGTTACCCAGCAGAAGTCCCCGGTACAGTGGAATACCCCCGTGTTCCATTGACGTACTTTTTAGAAAAATCAGCACAAGATTACCCACAAAATTATGCTCTTTCTTTTATGGGAAAGCGTATGACCTATCAAGAATTACTCACCCAATCCTATCGTTTTGCTCATGTACTACGAGCCCGAGGCGTACAAAAGGGAGATCGTATTGCCATTATGTTGCCAAATATACCGCAGGCTGTAATAGCTTTTTATGGAGCGATGTTTGCTGGAGCGGTGGTTGTTATGACCAATCCTTTGTATACAGAGCGTGAATTAACTCACCAGCTCAACGATTCTGGCGCAGTGGCGATTGTAACCCTCGATCTCTTATACAACCGACTAATGAATGTAAAAACAAATACTAAATTACTTCACGTTTTTCTAACCAGCATCCGAGATTTTTTACCCCCAATTAAGAAAGCGCTTTATCCAATTGCACAGAAATTTGATAAAAAAGCGGCGCCAATACCAGCCATTCTATATCAGGCTGGGGTAGAGAATTTCGTTCAAGCGTTAAAGCAGGCATCAACTAATCCCATCCAAGTTGAAGGAAACTGGGAAGAAGAGTTGGCTTTATTGCAATATACAGGTGGAACGACTGGTTTTGCCAAGGGAGTGATGCTTACCCATCGCAATCTAGTGGCGAATGCAGTTCAATGTAAGTTCATTCTTTATAAAATGAAGCAAGGACAAGAGAAAATCCTTGGAGTCCTACCCTTATTCCACGTTTACGGCATGACTACTGTGATGAACTGTGGGGTTCAGATGGCCGCGGAAATTTTGTTGGTTCCGCGTTTCGATGTAAAGCAAATCCTACAATTAATACAAAAAGAGCGCCCTACGATCTTTCCAGGAGCACCTACCATGTACATCGGTCTAATTAATCATCCTGATATTAAGAACTATGATTTATCTTCTATTGAGGCCTGTGTCAGTGGTTCTGCACCGCTTCCTTTAGAAGTTCAAGAGCGATTTGAAGAGATAACAGGTGGCAAATTGGTAGAGGGATACGGTTTAACGGAAACCTCTCCTGTTACGCATTCAAACAATCTGTGGGGAAGACGAGTCAATAGTAGCATTGGACTCCCTTGGCCGGATACAGAAGCTTGTATTATTGACTCAGCCACAGATGAAGCGATGCCCTACAATCAGATTGGTGAATTGGCTGTTCGTGGCCCTCAGGTCATGAAGGGGTACTGGAATCGTCCTGAAGACACATCTATGGTTCTCAAGGATGGCTGGTTGTTGACCGGAGATATTGCATATATGGATGAAGAGGGTTTTTTCTATATCGTTGATCGGAAAAAAGATATGATTATTGCTGGTGGATTTAATATCTATCCACGCGAGGTGGAAGAAGTTTTGTTTGAACATTCTGCCATTCAAGAAGCTGCTGTCGTTGGTATACCAGATCCATATCGAGGAGAGACGGTTAAAGCTTTTATTGTAGTCAAGAATTCTTATCAGGTGACAGAGGATGAATTAAATGCATTCTGTCGTCAGCGATTAGCTAGTTATAAGGTGCCACGTTCCTATGAATTTAGGGAAGAGCTACCAAAAACCATGGTAGGAAAGGTACTTCGTCGTCATTTGCAAGAAGAAGAGAAGAAGCGTATTGAATTAGAAAGTAGCAGTAAACTAGGCTAAATCACTAGAATGTGTCTAAAATGCGACAAATTGTGACAAAATAGACGAATTTAGCATTTTATCATTCAAGATGGATTGCTTGCCTATTCAAACAGAGGTACAATAACTTCAACGGTTTACCCTGCGTGGGGTAAGCCGTTTTTTATTTGTCTAGTGCTTGACAGCAAGGGATGGGTATTATAAACTGTGTTTGAATGAATATTCATTCATTTTTAGCAAATCTAACAAAGACATCTAAGTAAGTAAAATGGAGGGTAACATGGCCAAAAAAACGGGGGAAAAGTATCAAGCCATTATAAATGCAGCCGTCACGGTGATTGCCAAGCACGGTTACCATAACGCGCAGGTATCTCGAATCGCTAAAGAAGCTAAGGTAGCGGACGGCACCATTTATCTCTATTTTGAAAACAAGGATGATGTCCTCATCTCGCTGTTTAACGAGAAGATGGGTCAATTTGTAGAGAATTGCCGTAAATTGACTTCTCAGGCTAACGATGTTTCTGAGAAAGTACGTATCCTTATTCAGAGTCATCTAAGCCAACTGGCGCAGGATCATAACCTAGCGATTGTGACACAAATTGAGTTGCGTCAGATCAATCCTGAGGTAAGTCAAGGTATTGGAGAAGTGTTAAAAGCATACTTTAACCTGATTGACGGAGTCATTCAGGAAGGAATGGAGAGCGGTATCTTCCGTGCAGATATTGATGTACGGATGGCCCGCACGATGATTTTTGGTACGTTGGATCAGACGGTTACTTCTTGGATTATGAAAGAATGTAAGTACGATCTCGTCTCTCTTGTGGATCCCATTCACAATCTCTTCCTAAAGGGACTCTGCAAATACTAGACCCCATTCAAACCTAGGAAATCTCGGATACAAATGATTTGATGTAACCTAAGCTATCTCAAATCAGGAAAACCTATAAAAATACTTTTGCATAGAGATTTCCTCTGATACAATGTTGCCTAGGTTCTATTTTGCACAAAAACTGATCGGGCGCTCATTCACTCGTTCGGTGTAAAAGGGGGACAAAGCATGTCGTATCCAAATCTTACGCTTGTAACAGAAGAAACTATTGCTGTATTGACGATTAATTATCCGCCAGCGAATGCGTTAAATCAGGTTACACTCACCAGTTTGGCACAAGCTTTGGACGATTTGGAGCAAGATGATCAGGTAAAGACCATTGTCATTACAGGCGAAGGGCGCTTTTTTATCGCAGGTGCAGACATTAAAGAATTTACAGAGCTGACTGGACAGAATGCACAGCAGATAGCAAAGCGGGGACAACAATTGTTTCTGCGAATGGAGACTTTCTCCAAACCTATCATTGCCGCAATAAATGGAGCTTGCCTAGGCGGGGGATTGGAGCTTGCTATGGCGTGTCACATTCGTTATGTAGCAAAGGAAGCGAAATTAGGATTGCCGGAGCTTAATCTTGGTCTGATCCCTGGATATGGTGGAACGCAACGTTTGCCACGCCTGATTGGCCGAGGAAAGGCTACACAACTAATCTTAACTTCCGATATGATCGATGGCGAAGAAGCGCATGCGATCGGTCTAGCAGAAGCTGTGTATCCAGCCGAGCAGTTGTTGGAGGAAAGTAAGAAGCTAGCTCATAAAATTTCAGAAAAGGGTGCGATTTCTGTCAAATACGCACTGGAAGCTATTCACTATGGAGTCGAGCAGGGTTTAACAGCTGGCACAAAGCGTGAAGCGGAGTTATTTGGACAGGTATTTGCTACAGAAGATATGAAAGAAGGCGTACATGCTTTTCTTGAAAAACGTAAACCGCAATTTTCCAATCGATAGGAGGTTTCAACCATGAAAATCTTAGTTGCGATGAAGCAGACCTTTGACACGGAAGAAAAAATCATTATTCAGGATGGTCTCATTAGCGATGACGGCGTGGAAACAATCATTAATCCTTATGATGAATATGCCATCGAAGAAGCAATCAAGCTACGTGATGATCTTGGTGGCGAGGTAGTTGTGATGACCATAGGTAAGGATGGAGCGGAAAAAGAATTGCGTACCGCTCTAGCTATGGGGGCCGATCGGGCAGTGCTGGTAGATGATGAATCCTTGTTTGGTGATGAATACACAACAGCAAAAGTACTTGCGGCTGTTGCCAAAAAAGAAGGCTTTGATCTGATTTTGGGTGGACAAATGGCTGTGGATTCCGGTGCAGGTCAAGGTGGCCCACGTTTAGCGGAAGAGCTCTCGATCAATCATGTTTCAACAGCAGTGAAAATTGAAATTGATGGTACCACGGTCCGTGTCGACCGCGATGTGGAAGGAGATACGGAGGTTGTAGAAACTTCATTGCCTGTGCTTATTACGGCGCAACAAGGCTTGAACGAACCTCGCTATCCTTCTCTACCAGGTATCATGAAGGCGAAAAAGAAACCATTAGATCGTCTGTCCGCAGATGATTTGGGACTTACAGCAGAAGATGTAGCAAGCAAAACAGAGGTCGTGTATCAATATGTACCACAAAAGAAAGAAGCAGGCCGTATCTTATCAGGTGATGTTCCAAGCCAAGTGGCTGAATTAGTGCAACTACTGCGCAACGAAGCAAAAGTGATCTAAGGGAGGACTTCCAAATGAAAAAAGTACTCGTACTAACTGAAGCACGTGATCATCAATTGCGTAACGTTTCCTTGGAGGCATTGGCTGCCGCCCAGATCATTGCAGAGGGTGGCGAAGTAGTAGCTGCTGCGTTAGGTAGCGATGCAGATTCATATGCCAATGCACTGGGTGAACACGGAGCGACTACCCTTTATGCGGTTAAAAATGAGACATTAGACCAATATGCTCCAGATGCCTATGCACAAGCTTTTGTTAAAGTAATTCAAGAGGTGAATCCAGATGCCATCGTGGCAGGGCATACGGCGATTGGACGTGATATCGCTCCGCGTGTTGCCGCTCGTTTAGGATTAGGTCTTATCTCTGATGTCACTAGTGTAGAAGCAGGTCCTGTCTTTACTCGACCAATTTATGCGGGGAAAGCATTCCAAAAGCGCATATTCTCCAATGACAAAATTTTCGTAACTATACGTCCAAATAATATTGCCTTGGGAGAAGCCAAGCCAGGTCAATCTGCTACAGTGTCCTTGGTAGACGCAGAACTGAAAGATCTACGCACCATTATCAAAGAAGTCGTTCGCAAAACGTCTGGCAAAGTAGACTTGTCTGAAGCAAAAGTAATTATTTCCGGTGGTCGTGGCGTGAAGAGTAAAGAAGGCTTTCAACCACTAGAAGAGCTAGCTGAGGTTCTAGGAGCAGCAGTTGGTGCTTCCCGTGGAGCATGCGACGCAGATTATTGCGACTATGCTCTGCAAATCGGTCAAACAGGTAAAGTGGTAACGCCTGATCTATATATTGCATGCGGAATTTCAGGAGCTATCCAACACTTGGCAGGGATGTCCAACTCCAAAGTAATTGTGGCTATCAACAAAGACCCAGAAGCACCTATTTTCCAAGTAGCTGACTATGGAATCGTGGGTGACTTGTTCGAAGTGGTGCCATTGTTAACAGAAGAATTCAAGAAAGTAGTAGTAGGCTAAGATTATTGAAAGCATGTAAATAGACTACGGTTGCTCTTATAGGATCGTAGTTTTTTTGTTTTTACCGTTAATTTGATTTAGATTTAGAAAAGAACTTGTAACGAATGGATTCAACCATTTTGTAGCAGGATAAGATAAGAATAGGGATGTTTTTTCAAAGTATAGCGAAAGTATTTTGAGTCATGGTCAATTTTGGTTGTAGATGATATACTTTCAGAAGACTTTAAGTTATTTTTCCAAGAGTAAAGGAGGATTTAATCCTATGGCTATTACAAACGCAACCGATCAATCTTTCACACAAGATATCGAACAAGGTACAGTATTGGTAGACTTCTGGGCTCCATGGTGCGGACCTTGCAAAATGATCGCTCCTGTGCTTGAAGATATGGATAAAGAAGTAGGCGAAAAGCTGAAAATCGTGAAAGTGAATGTTGACGATAATCCAGAATCTGCTGGTAAATTTGGCGTTATGTCCATTCCAACTTTGATTTTGTTCAAAGATGGTCAACCAGTGGACAAAATGGTTGGTTTTAAACCAAAAGATGCTTTGATGGAAACAATCAACAAACATCTATAAGTCATTGCAAGAACAAATGCGTATGGGGCAAAACCTGCATCATGCGTTCAAGAGACCCGGCTCCTAAAAAGGAGTACGGGTTTTCTTTTGTTTTATGAATTAGCCGAGTACACTCGTCATTTTAATCATGAGATGAATCGGCTTCGGGCAAAGCGTGTCTTCTGACATGTTAATAAGTAGGAAAAAGAGAACAAGTGTGCTAGGATAAAGGATAGGAAAAAAGACATTCGGATGCAGAATTCTTACTACATAACTAGGAGGGGAGAACGCGAGGTGAGCCAGATTAAAGATAAACTTGCGATATTGCCGGATAAGCCAGGTTGTTATTTGATGAAAAATGCGAATGGTGACATTATCTATGTGGGAAAAGCTAAGGTATTAAAAAATCGCGTTCGCTCCTACTTTACCGGCAGTCATGATGGAAAAACTCAGTTACTTGTCAATGAGATTGTTGATTTTGAATATATTGTGGTCTCTAGTCCGATTGAGGCACTTATTTTAGAGTGTAATCTGATAAAAAAGTATGATCCACGTTACAATATCTTATTAAAAGATGACAAAACGTACCCGTATATAAAAATTACCAATGAGGCGCATCCGCGTTTGGAGATCACGCGTCGAATTTTAAAAGATAAAGCGAAGTATTTTGGACCGTATCCCAATGCTACAGCTGCGCAAGAAGTGAAGAAGCTGTTGGACCGTTTATACCCGCTCCGTAAATGTAAAAACATGCCGAAGCAGGTATGTTTGTATTACCATATGCATCAATGTATGGCACCCTGTGTGTTCGAGGTCGATAAAGCGGAGAATATAAGAATGGTTGATGAGATCGCTAGATTCCTAGATGGAGGTTACAAAGCTACTAAAGAAATATTGACCGAAAAAATGATGGTGGCAGCGGAAAATATGGAGTTTGAGAGAGCAAAAGAATTCCGCGACCAAATTCTTAATATTGAAGCAGTCATGGAAAAACAAAAAATTACGCTCACAGACACGGTTGACCGCGATATCTTTGGCTTTCATACCGATAAGGGCTGGATGTGTGTGCAGGTCTTCTATATGCGTGGGGGTAAGCTGATCGAGCGTGATACTAGTTCATTCCCCTTTTATGGAGAAGCAACCGAAGATTTCATGTCGTTTGTGGCTCAGTATTATTTTGACAAGCAACAAGCTTTGCCGAAAGAAATCTTACTTCCAGAAGAAAGTGAGCCGGAGTTGATTTCCGAATGGCTAGGGGTAAAAGTATTGACGCCTAAACGTGGTAAAAAGCATGAATTAATTGAAATGGCAAAGGAGAATGCCCGTATTTCCTTGGTAGAGAAGTTTGCCTTATTAGCAAAGGATGATGCGCGTACGGTGCAAGCCGTCCATAATTTAGGCAACATTATGGGAATAGGAACACCTCATCGCATCGAGGCGTTTGATAACTCTAACATACAGGGCACGGAACCGGTGTCGGCTATGATCGTCTTTACTGATGGGAAACCAGACAAGAAAGAATACAGGAAATATAAAATAAAAACGGTGGAAGGGCCTGATGATTACGGCTCCATGCGCGAGGTTATTCTGCGTAGATATTCTCGTCTGTTAAAGGAAAACCAGCCACTACCTAATCTAATTGTTATTGATGGAGGTAAGGGACAAATTAGTGCTGCTATGGATGTTCTGGAAAACGAATTAGGATTGTTTATTCCAGTCTGTGGACTCGCTAAGGACGAGAAGCATAAAACGGCGATGCTACTGTATGGTGACCCGCCTATGCCTGTGGAGCTTAAGCGGGATAGCCATGAGTTTTATTTGTTGCAGCGTGTCCAAGATGAGGTGCATCGATTCGCAATCACTTTCCATCGCCAGGCTCGTTCTAAAACAATGCTTTCATCGCAATTAGATGAGATTCCAGGTATAGGAGAGAAGCGGCGCAAGAAGCTGTTCCAACATTTTGGTTCATTGAAAAAGATGAGGGAAGCAACGGTGGAAGATTTCCGTCAGCTTGGCATTGGTGACAAATTGGCAAGAGATATTATTACACATTTGAGAAGCTTGAAGGATGAGAGGTAAACTTATTTCTTCATCATCTTAAGTAGTTGTTTTTTTACAATGCGTTCTAGGACCTTCCACGGTAGCATTTTTTTGCTAAGTAATAAGCCTTTGACGCCTTTTCCAACTGGATAACGGAACGCTGGATAAGGAGCCTTCATGATACGTAATACCGTTTGGACTACTTCCTCTGGATTACCAGAGTGAGTGGAGTTGTGCTGAGCCTGCTGCTGTAAATGAACTAAGAGAGTATGGTAGGGCGATTCGGGTGAGAGCGTTGTTGCATCTACGCTTTTTTGCCAAATACCGGTTCGGTAAGATCCCGGCTCCAGGAGGACAACTTGAATACCAAACGGTAGCATTTCTAGACGTAGAGATTCACTGAAGCCTTCCAATGCATGCTTGGAAGCTGCATACGGGCCTAACATAGGAAAGCCAAACTGTCCACTAATGCTACTCATATTGATAATGAGACCCTTCCTCTGCTCACGCATATGCCCAAGTACGGCTTGGGTAGTGGCGACAGCTCCAAAAAAATTCGTCTCAAATTGTTTTCGCCATTCCTCTAGAGGAATTTCTTCGGTAAAACCGCCAGATGCATAGCCAGCATTGTTAATAAGTACATCAATCTTGCCAAATAGGAGAAGCGTTTGGTCAACGGCTTGCGTGATACTATCTTGCCTAGTAACATCGAGGGGGATAATGTGCAAACGCTCTACACTGTTACGGACGGAAGCCTCTTGAAGAAGGGGCTCTTTTTTTGATACATCACGCATCGTTGCCACCACTTGATAGCCTTCTTCTGCAAGAGCTAGGCTAATCTGTTTCCCGAAGCCACTGGAGCATCCAGTGATGAGAACAACAGGTGACGAGGATTGGAATTTTGATATCTGATAATTGGTGTTTGATCTAGTGTTAGGATTTTGGATAGGGGTAGTAGACTTCATAGTGAGATTTCCTTTCACAGGGTTACTGAAAACTACGCCCATTGTACCATGTGAACAAGATCTAACATCAAATTACAAAAAGCATTGTAACAGGTAAATTCACATGGTATAATTCTGAATAATCTCATAAGCAACAACCTCACTTCCCTCATACAGAAGTGAGGTAGAGGCGCAAAAACCAAGAGTACCTTCCGGAGATGTGGGAATCTGTGATGGAGTTGGGAAAGGGGAATTTGCCGAAGTGTGCACGCGATACCCAAGCGGTGCATGCTGGGCTTACGTTAAATAAGCGTAAGACTGTCATTTGTATGTCATACCCGGCATGCGAATGGAGAGCTATCTCACCGGGGCTACCAGAGCTTTTTGTTATTTGCTTTGGAGTTTCCGTGAAACAGGGGAAGGAGGGACCGTGTATGTCCAGTTAGGGCAACGACTAGGTATTTCCTTTGTCGTTGCCTTTTTTGTTATATAAAAAAGGATTCAAATAGAGACATGTAAGGAAGGCATATGATCAAGACTAGCAGAATATACCAGAGGAGAGATTCAGAATGGAAATTGTGGTGCAAAAATATGGGGGACGTCCGTAGGTTCAGCGGAACGTATCCAAAAAGTGGCGGACAGAATTATCCGCTATAAAGATGCAGGGCATGCCATGGTGGTCGTGGTATCTGCTATGGGAAAGACGACAGATGTGTTGGTGGATTTAGCAAAAGAATTACATGAAAATCCACCTGCTCGTGAAATGGATATGTTGCTGGCTACAGGTGAACAGGTTTCCATTTCGCTACTCAGTATGGCACTACAGAGCAGAGGTTACGAAGCGGTGTCCATGACAGGCTGGCAGGCGGGCATTTTAACCGAGGAAATACATGGTAAGGCACGCATCAGTACGATCAACAGCCAGCGGATTGAACAAGAATTGCATCAAGGAAGAATCGTGATCGTAGCAGGTTTTCAAGGCGCTAGCGAAAATGGAGAGATTACTACATTGGGACGGGGTGGTTCTGATACCACAGCGGTAACAATCGCGGCTAGTCTACATGCTACGTGTTGCGAAATCTATACGGATGTGTCGGGTGTATTTACAGCTGATCCACGCATCGTACCTTTTGCGCAAAAATTAGCCTCTATCTCTTATGATGAAATGCTAGAATTGGCAACGCTAGGAGCCGGCGTACTTCATCCGCGTTCCGTGGAAAGTGCTAAAAAATATCGAGTTCGTCTGGTGGTTCGCTCCAGTTTTACTGATGAAGAAGGAACATTGGTTGAGGAGGATACAAACATGGAATTAGGCAAAGTAATTAGCGGAATCGCTCATGATAAAGATGTGGCATCTATCACGGTTATTGGGATGCCTGTAAAAGTAGGCATGTTGTCTTTACTATTTAAAGCACTGGCAGAGGTATCTATTAACGTAGATATTATTATTCAAAGCACTTATCATGACAAAGCAAATAATGTTTCCTTTACCATCTCCGCAGAAGATTTACATAGAACGCTGGAGACATTGGAAGCAAATAAGGGAGAGCTAGGCTTTGAACATGTGGAATATGAGTCTGGTTTAGCCAAAGTCTCGATCGTTGGAGCAGGTATGATTACAAATCCAGGTGTTGCTGCCGATATGTTTAGTCATTTGTCTAGCCAGGATATTCTCATTAGAATGGTATCTACTTCCGATATAAAGGTATCTTGCGTCATTCCTGCAGAGCAAGTGGCACTTGCTGTGACTACATTACACACGGCGTTTGGACTGGATGTAATCAATGATGCAGTCATGCACGCCTAATCTGGCATACAGTAAAAAAAAGAGACTAGGGCGTAACAGATGCCCAATATGGATAGGGTTGGATTTAAAAAGAAGCTTGGTGGAGTGATTTCCGCCAAGCTTTACGTATTTTCTCCCTTTCTCTCTTGACTAGTAGTATCAATTTTCAGATAATGGAGAGAAAAACTTTGGATGGAGAATTTCCGATCAAATTAAAGAATTTGGAATATCTGCTTATGCGGAAGAAGCGTTGCGTCATACGTTGGAAAGTGGCACCGGGAGAACCTATTATGTAGCGGTTAACAGAGAAACGGTAGCATGTGCCTCCACAACAGCAGAATGCTCGATGGCTGCGATGATAGTTGGTGTTTGTACTCATCCTGCCTATCGTAAACGCGGCTATGCTAGTGCTTGTATGATAGCGTTGTGTAAGGATGTATTGGCAGAAGGACGCAATCTTTGTTTGTTTTACGATAATCCAGAAGCTGGGGCTATCTACAAGCGTTTAGGTTTTCAAGACATTGGAATGTGGACGATGTATCAGATAAAAAGAGAGGAAATGCTTTTGTCTAAATAGATTGACAATTATTATTCGAAGAAGTATGATAAATAGAATTATATAGGAATCTCTTATCAAGAGTGGTGGAGGGACTGGCCCGAAGAAACCCGGCAACCCCGCAATAAGCGGAGAGGTGCTAAATCCAGCAGGCATGCATGTAGTAGTCTGGCAGATAAGAGTGGGTCTAGTCGATACGATCAAAACCCCTCTTCTCCGGAAGAGGGGTTTTTTAGCGCTACATTTGATTTGCGTTGAGGAGCATCAAGTGGAAATAGGAGGAATGGCATTGAAAAAAGCAACGATTCATGATCTGGAGTTGGAATGTGGAGAGGTGCTCCGTCAAGTGGAAATCGGATATACGACGAGTGGCACCTACAACTCTGAGCAACCGAATGCGATTGTGGTTTGTCACGCATTAACTGGAGACAGTCAAGCTGTAGGTGATGGTGAGAAGCCAGGATGGTGGGATGGATTGATTGGACCAGGCAAAGCGATTGATACCAACTTCTATTATGTGATTTGCTCTAACGTACTAGGCGGATGTTACGGAACAACAGGTCCGGCAAGTATGAATAAGGAGACCGGAGCGCCATATGCGACTCATTTTCCTGTTGTAACCATCCGGGACATGGTTCGTGCTCAATACAAGTTTATCCAACAGTTGGGAATCCCTCATCTTTATGCGGTCATTGGTGGTTCAATGGGTGGAATGCAAGTTTATGAGTGGGCGGTCGAATACCCAGAGATGATGGATTTTGTAATACCGATAGCTACTTGTGCTCATTTATCTGCTATGGCAATCGCCTATAATGATGTGGCAAGGCAAGCCATCCGTAATGATCCTGATTGGAACAATGGTCATTATTATCCAGAACCCGGCCCGATTCGCGGGTTATCCACGGCGCGTATGGTAGGCATGATTACGTATCGGACAGCTGAATTATTTGAAGAGCGTTTTGGAAGAGCTCATCAGGGAACCGTGCATGCTGACTTAGTGGATACCACATTTGAAGTAGAGAGCTACTTACGTTATCAAGGTGATAAACTTGTACAGCGGTTTGATGCGAACAGCTATCTCTATCTGCTAAAAGCTATGGATACACACGATATCGGCAGAGGACGGAATGGAATTGAAAGTGCGCTGGCACGTATTGGTGCAAAAGTGGTCTGTATAGCGATTTCCAACGATTTATTATATCCAATTCCCCATCAGCTTTGGCTGTCCTCTACGTTGAAACAACAGGGTAAAGATGTGGATTTTTACTCGATTGACTCGGTATTTGGGCATGATGGCTTTTTAGTTGAAATGGATAAGATGGCTCAACTGATAGGGCCTTATTTTCCTGTAGGGGCAAAAGAGCAACAAGCATCTCAATTGATTGGATAACAGCCCATCTGATAAAAAACGTAGTAGACAGAAGATAGGAATAGGCAGATAGGTACGATGAGCAATCAGCATAGTAAGGATAAATAAGGGCTCTGCACGTAAAAAAACGGGTTGTTACCCTGAGATAACAACCTGAATGTGTGCAGTTGGCTCTTTTTTTTTGTCCCTCTCCAGAAGAGTGAGCGTGGCATCTGTCTCCCGTTCTAACCACTGACTAATAGATCCAGCAATAAAGCCTGTCTCAAACTGTAGGGTGCGTTCTAGTCGATTTGTCGTCTGCATGGTAAGATGGGGATGTGTCAGGAGATACTCAATCCGTTTAGCTGTACACGAGGTTATTTCTAATTTTCCTAGGCCAAGTTGGATAAAGGCTAATATCAGGTCTTCTGCTTCATGTATTTGATAGGTTGCACCTATCTCTTTACCCATCCAATAAAGAATAGGGCCTTCACAATCTCCCAATAATTCTTGTGTGACTACATTTCGAAAAAAGAGATGACCCGCAAAGGGCATGTTCATTTGTTGCATGCGCTGATGGTCATGAGGTGAAAACGTGGGCAAAAGCTGTTGTAAGACATCAGTGGCTTGTCTCATGTGTAGCTCGTCCTCCTCTCGTGCATGATTTCTATTCTATGAAGGAAAAGATCATTTATGCTAAAGTTCTGAAAATGATAGGATAGGTAAAAGAAGAGTAAGTGAGTGTATATCTGATAGATGAGTGGCAATACTAAGAATGTTTAACAATAAAAGATATTAATGAAATAAATTACAATTAATCTAAGAATGTATTAAGTCTATTCAATTGCTTGACGCTACTAAGAGGTAGGAGTACAATTGTTTTGGTCACATAATTTCCACTCTTTCTTCTTTATTTGGACACAACTCATTGCGCCCGCGGCTTTTTATGCGCTGGATTGACAGACTTTTAAAACCATTTCGCAAACTGGAAATATTTTATTTTCCCATATTGAGAGATTGGTTCTTCATGCATGGAGGATGTTCTTCCAAAGTGGAAGCGGAGCGGAACTTGTGTCTTGGCTGAAATCCTACAGGATTGAAGCATAGGTATTGTAAGATAACATTTTCCACACATCAATGAAGGGGGGACCCAGGCATGGCAAGTAAGAAAAACTTCGCTTTGCACAAGCTTCACACTCTACTCGGGTTGTTTCCGATCGGGTTGTTTTTACTGTTCCATTTAACGGCGAACTTTCAAGCAACCAAGGGACCGGAAGCATTTAACGAAGCGGTTGGTCTAATCGAAAAGGCACCGTTCTTATTGTTTATGGAATTTGCATTCATTTATCTCCCGCTGTTGTTTCACGCCATTTATGGTCTGTATCTCGCATTTCAAGCAAAACCTAACAATGGCAGCTATTCGTATTACCGTAATCAAATGTATCTCTGGCAACGTATTACAGGTGTTTTTACGCTGATTTTCGTAGCGTGGCACGTGTGGCAAACACGAATTGCCAAAGCGCTTGGTACCGTCGAAGTTAACTACGACCTCATGCATGATATTTTTACTAACCCAGTGATGATAGCGTTTTACGCTGTAGGGGTTTTATCCGCTGTGTTCCACCTTTGCAACGGTGTATGGTCGTTCTTAGTGCATTGGGGCATTACAGTAGGGCCACGTTCACAACGTATGGCAACTTATTTCACCATGATCCTGTTCGTAGCATTATCCTACGTAGGCTTGCGTGCCGTATTCGCATTCGTGTAAGAGAAGGGGGAAGAAAACATGGCGAAGGGTAAACTAATTATTGTCGGCGGTGGTCTGGCTGGACTGATGGCGGCAATTAAAGCTGCAGAAAAAGGGGTAGCCGTAGAACTTTTTTCCCTAGTTCCGGTTAAGCGCTCTCACTCTGTCTGTGCGCAGGGCGGTATTAATGGAGCTGTTAATACCAAAGGGGAAGGCGACTCTACTTGGGAACACTTTGATGACACGATTTATGGCGGTGACTTCCTAGCGAACCAACCACCAGTAAAAGCGATGTGTGATGCTGCACCTGGTATCATTTATATGCTGGATCGTATGGGTGTTATGTTTAACCGTACTCCAGAAGGTTTGCTAGACTTCCGTCGCTTTGGGGGAACGAAGCATCACCGTACTGCATTTGCTGGAGCCACAACAGGACAGCAATTATTATATGCTCTAGATGAACAAGTACGCCGTTATGAGACGGAAGGGCTTGTTAAAAAATACGAATATTGGGATTTTTTAGGAGCGGTTATTGATGATTCAGGCGTCTGTCGTGGGATAACTGCACAGAGCATGCGCTCAGGTGAAATTAAAGCATTCCATGCTGATGCAGTTATCATGGCGACTGGTGGACCTGGCATTATCTTTGGTAAATCTACCAATTCTATCATTAACACGGGTACGGCGGCATCTGCCTTGTATCAACAAGGCGTTATTTATGCGAATGGCGAATTTATCCAGATTCACCCGACTGCTATTCCAGGAGATGACAAGCTACGTCTTATGTCTGAGTCAGCTCGTGGAGAAGGCGGACGTATCTGGACGTATAAAGACGGTAAGCCTTGGTATTTCTTGGAGGAAAAGTATCCTGCATACGGAAACCTTGTACCGCGTGACATTGCGACTCGCGAAATTTTCCACGTCTGTGTAGATATGAAACTGGGCATCAACGGCGAAAACATGGTGTATTTGGACCTGTCCCACAAAGATCCGAAAGAATTGGATGTAAAACTGGGTGGTATCATTGAAATCTATGAAAAATTCGTTGGTGAAGATCCACGAAAAGTACCGATGCGAATTTTCCCAGCTGTTCACTATTCCATGGGTGGTATGTGGGTAGATTACAACCAAATGACTAACATTCCTGGTCTATTTGCTGCTGGTGAGTGCGATTATTCTCAACACGGTGGTAACCGTCTGGGAGCAAACTCTCTGTTATCCGCTATTTATGGTGGAATGGTAGCTGGTCCACATGCTATCAATTACATTAACTCGTTGGATAAGCACTCAGATGATCTTCCAAGTAGCTTGTTTGACAGTTATGCCAAGCAAGAACAAGAGAAATACGACAACATCTTAAAAATGGATGGTACGGAAAATGCGTACGTGATCCATAAAGAGTTGGGTGAGTGGATGACCGATAACGTAACGGTAGTTCGCTACAATGATCGATTGCAAAAAACCGATGATAAGATTCTTGAGCTCATGGAGCGTTACAAAAACATCAACATTCAAGATACGCAACAGTGGAGCAACTCTGGAGCACAGTTTACACGTCATTTGTGGAACATGCTCGTGCTAGGTCGCGCTATTACGCTTAGTGCTTTGCAACGTGATGAAAGCCGCGGTGCTCACTACAAGCCTGATTACCCTGAGCGTGATGACGAACGCTTCATGAAAACGACGATGGCGAAGTATAACCCAGAAACAACAGCGCCAGAAATCTATTATGAAGCTATAGATGTCTCCTTAATCAAACCACGTAAGCGTGACTATACCAGTGATAAAAAAGGAGGGAAATGATCATGGCTGATCGTTTAATCCATCTGATCGTTACCCGACAAGACACACCTGAATCCACGCCTTATAAAGAAGAGTTTAAAATTCCATATCGTCCAAATATGAACGTAATCTCTGCTTTAATGGAAATTCAACGCAACCCAGTTAACTCCCAAGGACAGAAGACTAAACCTGTCATCTGGGAATCCAACTGTCTAGAAGAAGTGTGCGGTGCTTGCTCGATGGTGATTAACGGAAAACCACGCCAAGCCTGTTCCGCTCTGATCGATAAATTGGAACAACCAGTGCGTATTGAGCCAATGAGTACGTTCTCTGTACAACGTGACTTGACAGTAGATCGCAGTCGTATGTTCGATGCCTTAAAACGTGTTAAAGCTTGGATTCCTATTGATGGAACACATGATTTAGGACCAGGACCACGTATGGCGGAAGTAGATCGCCAATGGGCATATGAATTGTCTAAATGTATGACATGTGGCGTATGCTTAGAAGCGTGCCCGAACGTTAATGATAAATCACCATTTATTGGTGCATTTGCGATTTCTCAGGTACGTTTGTTCAATGAGCATCCAACGGGGCAAATGAACAGGCATGAACGTTTAGATTCCTTGATGGATGAGGGTGGCATTAGCTACTGCGGTAACTCGCAAAACTGCGTGCAGTCTTGCCCGAAAGGTATTCCATTGACTACATCAATCGCTCATATGAATAAAGAGACAACTAAGCATGCGATAAAATCATTCTTCTTCTCGTAAGCGAGAAGGTAGGTACTTATTTGATTCGCAAGAAATATATTTATTTCAGTAAAAGCCTTCTCAACGCGAGAAGGCTTTTTATTTTTTCTCTTGAAAAAATTGGTAGTATGCTTTTAGCCCTTTGTATTCTTACTGGCGTATACCCATAAGCTTCCTTTGGCAAACTGATGAAGATACTACATGAGGAATTTTCACCAGGAGGGGGCTGCGTATGAAAAATCAAATGATCAAAGTGATTTGTGCGGGTGCAGTTGTACCGTTGCTATATTATCCAGTCAGTTACGTTGAAGCAGACACAGTTTTACATAACCACACGACTATTGGTAACACGCAGCAAATAATTTCACGTGAGCAAATCCATAAGGATATTCGGGAGGCGACTAAGGCTTCCGTTTCTCAAAAGAGAGGCGGTCATTCCCCGGGCAATCTTTTCAGCTTGTTTCAGAACCAAGCAAACGAATGGAATGCCCTAAAGCATGTGATAAAAGGGGAAACGGTGTCTAAAGCAGGAAGACCAACTTTGTCCATGATAGAGGCAGACAGGGCCTGGCAGGAGTTAGGTGTAAAAGGGGAAGGTATGCTCATCTCCATTGTTGACACAGGTATTAATCATGAACATCCTGATTTTCCAGCGCCTAAAGATCAAAAAGCGGCACAACAAAAATCTGGATCCACTCAAAAAGTGATAAAAGGTTATAACTGGGCCGATCGCAATCAAATAACTCAAGACGTTGGGGAATCTCAACATGGTGTTCATGTAGCGGGAATAGTAGCTGGGAATGGCAAAGTAAAAGGGGTAGCACCAGAAGCTCAACTACTTAGTGAAAAAGTTTTTAGCAATTATCAAGGCAGTATTTCGGGTCTTAGTGAATCTATTTTGTTTGCTATGACAGATTCTATTGCGAAAAAAGCGGATGTGATCAATCTCAGTCTCGGTTCTTCGGCTGGCTATGTAGACGAGACGAATACTGAGCAATATGCAGTGAAAAATGCTGTAGATAGCGGTGTTGTTGTAGTAGCAGCGGCTGGCAATGACTCTTATTTTGGCAGTGATAAAGTAAAACAAACCAATCCAGATTACGCAATGATCGGGACACCTGGATTAGCTCCAGATGCGTTTAGCGTTGCTTCCGTCAATGCTACGACTCTTGCTGGTAATAGTTTTGCGCTAGAGGGTGTAGATCAGTTGGCACGGGTGGTCTATTTGACGGGAATTCCAGCTAGCGGAAGTGCTTTACAACCAGAACAGTATTTGTCACAGCCGCACGAAATGGTGTATGTGGGGAAAGGAAAGAAGGAGGATTACTACGTTAGTGTCAAAAATAAAGTTGTTTTAATTGAGCGTGGAGAGATTACCTTCGATGAAAAGCTGCGTCTGGCAAAGGAAGCGGGTGCAGCTGGAGCTCTTATTTATAACAATCAAGCGGGCCCTTTTATTATGAGTGGAAATGAGAGTAAAAACATTCCAAGCGCTTCCATTCTACAATCAATGGGTGAAGCAGTGGCAACGAAATTAAAAAAAGGTAAAAAGGTAAAAATTACCTTCGATGGTCAGTTTGCACAAAATGAGTTGCCATATCCAGAAGGTGGAACGATTTCTTCCTTTACTTCCTGGGGACCTACACCAGATCTACAATTTAAACCGGAAATAGCTGCACCTGGTGGTGGAATTCTATCCACTGTTTCCCGTGAAGGGTATGGGGTGAAGAGTGGTACTTCTATGGCAACTCCACATGTTGCAGGATCTATGGCTTTACTGAAACAATATTATAAAAAGCAAGGGTATACATTAGAGGGACGAGAGCTGGTCGAGACTTTAAAAGCAGTAGCCATGAACACAGCTCAGCCTGTCCTTGATCCTCGTCGCACCATCAAAACGAAGACTAAAGATAAGGCACACCCAATTCCTTATTCACCTCGGGTGCAGGGGGCAGGAATCATGCAAGTAGTTAAGGCGGCGAAAACCCCTGTTATTATTACAAATAAGTCGGGAAAAGCTGGCGTTTCTTTGGGGCAGATTGGGGAGAAGAGAACGTTTGATCTTGTTATTTCTAACAAATTTGGCAAAGAGCCACTTACTTATACGCTAAGCGACGAATTCGGTGTGTTGACTGATCAGGTAGAGAATGGTCACTTTAGCATGAAGGATACTCGGTTAGCTGGAGCCAAGGTTCATTTTCAAACAAAAAGCGTCACAGTAGCTCCAGGGCAAAAACAAGAAATACAGGTGACCGTAACTGTGCCAAAGACTGCTCCTAAACAGATGTTTGTAGAAGGCTACTTGCTATTTACGCCTAAGCAAACTCATGTACCTGCCCTACGAGTCCCTTACTATGGTTTTTATGGGGAGTGGAATGAACCTAGAATTATGGATGCTCCAATGTGGCACACAAAGAGTCAGGAAAAGCTAACTGGTGTCAAAACGACATGGTATCACGATAAAGAAAGCGACAAATGGCGTTTTCGGGATGCATTAGGTGTAAATGGTGTAGATGAGAATGGAAATGTTTTGATCGACCCAGATCATATTGCCTTTTCACCCAATGGAGATGGTCATTATGACAAGGCTGCACCATCTATTACATTTTTACGTAATGCGAGGGAGCTTTCTATTAATGTCACGGATACAACGGGTAAAGTTGTTCGATCCCTAGTAAAGGATGGGAAAGTAAATAAATTTGATCAGTCCAAAAAAGGGGATTCCTATTTCTTTACGGAGAAAGAAGAGTGGGCTTGGGACGGAATGATTTATTCCTCAGACAAAGGGGCATATATACCGGCGCCTGATGGTGCATATCGATTTGTCATCCGTGCCAAGAATGATGCTGTGAACGCAAAATGGCAGACTCTGACCTTACCTGTCCGTGTGGATCGTCAAGAGCCACAAGTAACTGCTCAGTTAAATAAAAACAAACTTCAGTGGGAGAGTAAGGACAAAGACGTTCAGGGCTACCTGCTGTATGTGGACGGAAAGAAAACAGGAGGACCTTATGCACCGACTATTACACAAGCAGTAGTTAGCCAGCCGCATAAAAAAATGACGCTTGTTGCCTATGACTATGCTGGTAACACCTCATACACTCATATCAATGGACAAAGTGATACGACACCACCGGGCATTGAATTCCCTGATCAGATCTTTCAACAAGTCATGGTAAGCAATCAAAATCATGTGGCTATCCGTGGCACAGTGACGGGTGAAGATATGATGGATCGTGTCAAAGTTACGATCAAGGATCAATCTGTAAAAGTGGAACAAGACGGGCGGTTTCAGACCGTGCTGGATTTGCCAGAGGGTATTCAATATGTACCATATAAGGTGACGGATGCATTTGGCAATACCCGTGAATTTACTCAACGTATTATTGTGGATAAAACACCGCCCATTTTGCAAATGGTAAACGATGGAAACGAAGATATTATGTTTGACGCTTCTAGCAAAAAAATCGTGATTCCTCTGCGTTTGATGTATCGTGATATAAATTACAAAGGGAAACTAAAGATAAATGGTGAAATTATCGCAAGCTGGGAAGAGGATCAGATTGAGAAGCCTGTTCACAAATACTTTTCGCACCCAATTGCACTCAAGCATGGGGAAAATAAAGTTCTGGTTGAGGCGATGGATGAAGCGAAAAATCTGACGACCCAATCCATTGTATTCTATGCAGATGCAACGATCGGAACAGTGGTTTTAATGCAGGACCAAAATCGTATTACTTACAATGCTCTTCCTGCTAAACCGCTTTCTGTGGGTTTCACCAAGCCTAGCTACGAAGATACGGCAGGTTCTACCATTCAGGTGAAAGGCAGAGTCATAAAACAATATAATACAGAGCTATCCTTCTACTATGGAGAGCAGCGCCTTTATGGTGATGTAAGTGATCAAGGAGATTTTCTCTTAGAAATTCCACAAGTAAAAGAGGGAAAAGAGACGATTACGGTAGTTGCGCACGATCTATTAGGACGTGAAACGAAGGCCCAGGCAATTGTAACAGGCATTAAAATACAATCACAGCGCTTAAAGCCCAATCTGCAAGAATAAGAGGGGCCATCCCTGCACCATGAGAGTGACCATTAGAATCGTGGTCACTCTTTCTTTAATCAAAAAGAGGTGAGGCTTTTGTTTTATCACGGTATTCATGTCAAATATGTCGTTTCGCATTATCCAATCCTGTCGCCAAGACGGACAGCCCCCTATAAACATGGAAAAGACTTATCTGATAGGATGCATTTAATTGAACAATTCGGGATTGAACCTATTCATTTGCTGGAAGAGAGCTGTGATTATTCACAGGACATTTGCTTACGAGAGTGTCGCCGCTTTGGTAATGTGGTTTTTTCCTTTCAAACGCTACCCATTCCCTTATGGCAATTAAGTAAACATGAAATAGCCGTACCTATTCTTGATTTACGAGAAACAGTAGCTATTTATGCAACAGAGGAGCATGAAACGATTAGACGTTTATTTCCTTCCATTCCTTATTTGATCAAGTAATCCTAAGTGTCACCTTGTTTTTACTTGAGATTACATACTTGGTAGAATCTCCCCACATAGAATTAAAAAATCTATTGATAATGATTATCATTCGTATTATAATGTGTTACGAACTTATTTCTATTTCTAACAATCGAGGGGAGACTTTATGAAAAAGTCCATTTTTGCTTTATCAACAATGTTTCTAGTAAGTGCATCACTTCTTGGGTGTACTCAACAAGCCCAACCAACACAGACAGATAAACCAGCGGCCCAAGCAGAGGCTACGCCAAAGGTAGAAGAAAAAACAGGAGCTAGCGATGCTTTGAAAAGTGTAGCTGAAGCTTATCGAACATATTCTATTGATCAAATCGATCAATTTGTGGCATCCACTGAGAAATTCGTTACCGCGGTGAAAACAGGAGATTTGGAACAAGCGAAGCAATTATACGCTCCATCACGTATGTTTTATGAACGCATTGAGCCAATAGCAGAATCATTGGGAGATTTGGACCCTAAAATAGATGCTCGTGAAGGAGACGTACCAAAAGAAGAATGGGCAGGTTTCCACAAGATTGAGCAAGGTTTATGGGTAAACAAAACCACGAAAGGCTCTGAAAAAGTGGCTGATCAGTTGTTAAATGATGTGAAATTACTACGTGCTAAAGTAGAGACAGTGGAAGTGACACCAGAACTCTTAGTAACCGGTGCCGTTGATTTGCTAAATGAGGTATCTTCCTCCAAGGTAACAGGGGAAGAGGAGCGTTACTCACACACTGATCTGTATGATTTCGCTGCCAATGTAGAAGGCGCGCAAAAAATTTATGAGCTTTTGCAACCAACATTAATAACGAAGGATCAAAAAGTATCGGATGAGATCAAAAAACGTTTCGATGAAGTATTCGCACTATTAGCCCCTTTTAAACAGGGTGAAAATTACGCTTCTTATACTGAATTAAAACCGGATCAGGTTAAAAAACTTAGCCAAGCGATTGATGCACTTGCTGAGCCACTGTCCAAAATTGGTGTTGTGTTGGAGGGATAGACCTTATGAAAGAAGAACGTGAGAAACAACAACAGAACACTACTTCTAATCAGGAAGACACAACACTTTCTCGCCGAGACATGCTTAAAATGGTAGGGATGGGTGGACTGGGGCTTTTAGTCGGGGCAAGTGGAATGGGTGGTGTAATTGCAGCAGCTAACCATTTGCAAAGTGAGCCTGCCAAAACAAAGGGAAAATCAGGTCAAACGAAAGATGATATTGTTCCCTTCTATGGAGAATATCAAGCAGGTATTACTACCGAGGTTCAAAATTTTGCTTATGTAGCTGCTTTTGACCTAGATACAACCAAACGTTCAGATGTGATAGAACTTTTTAAAGATTGGACCTTGGCTACAGCAAACATGACACAGGGTCTACCGGTGGAGGATACTAAGACAAGTCAGTATCTTCCTCCGGTGGATACGGGGGAAGCAGAGGGACTTGCTGCTTCCCAGCTTTCCATTACGTTTGGCGTTAGTGCCCAGTTTTTTGTAAAAGACGGCATAGATCGTTATGGAATCAAAGCTAAACGTCCGCAAGCGTTGATCGAGCTACCACATTTTGCTCAAGATGATCTTCAACCAGAATGGACGGGTGGAGATATTGTTGTGCAGGTATGTGCTGATGATCAGCAGGTGGCGTTTCATGCGTTGCGCAATTTAATAAGAAGAGCGAGAGGCATCGCTACTATGCGTTGGAATCAAGCGGGTTTTCAACGCACCAAGCAAGCTGACCTAAAGGGAGAAACAGTGCGTAATTTGTTTGGTTTTAAAGATGGCACAGGTAATCCTAATGTGAAGGATCCAGCACAACTTAATCAACATGTCTGGGTACAGCCTATTGATGGGCCAGAATGGATGGTAGGCGGTTCCTATATGGTGTTTCGCCGCATTCAGATGCGTATCGAAGTATGGGATCGTACCAACCTGAACGATCAAGAACAGACATTTGGTCGACATCGAGCTAGTGGTGCTCCTTTAGGGGGAACAGACGAGTTTGAGCCATTACAGCCAGAGAAATTACCGGATGTTTCCCATGCCCGGATTGCACATGGAGATGGTTCGATCAAAATTTTACGCAGATCCTACTCCTATGCAGATGGTATGGATGGGAAAACGGGAGCGCTCAATGCTGGTCTACTCTTTCTAAGCTATCAGCGAGATCCGATCAAGCAATTTATCCCTATGCAACATAGATTGGCGAAGAACGATAAGCTAAACGAGTACATTGTTCATCGCGGAAGTGGTATGTTTGCTTGTTTCCCTGGAGTTAAAAAGGGTGGTTATATAGGTGAGGGCTTGTTCCGTTAAACGTAGATCTATAACGAGTAGGAGTTGTGAGCCCCATGTGGTTTTCTAAAAATAAACAACGTGTCATGGCCATTTTTATGGTGGCTTGCTTTTTGTTGTCGGTAAGTATACCAGTTTGGGCTACAGAAGCAACGGATCGTCTCTTTGTCACGATGTCTGATGCTTTCTTGAAGACGAAACAACAAGATTGGCCACACGTAGAAACAACAATCAGCACTTTTGCTCTAGAGTGGGCTAAAGAGAGAATGGATATTCCTCAAGCAAAAGAAGTGGACAACGCGATCGCATACGTACAGACGGAGTTACAGAAAGAGGCAAAGGACGATAAGGCTATTTATGCCGGCCTACAACAATTGTCTAAAGCGTTGAGAACGTATGAAGAAACGATAACTCCAAAAAAAGAGGAGAACCTAGAGAAGCTTAAAGCTGTCCTTGCCCAACTGGAAAAATGGCAAAAAGATGTAAGCCAACAGAGCCAGCCAGAGATGCTCAAGGCCTATCAGTCCTTGGATAGAAATTGGACTAAGGCAGAATTAATTGTTCGAAACAAAAGCATCATGGCATATGGAGATATTGAGAAGCAGATGGCTTTCGTGCGTATTGCGTTAAATGCCGAGCCGCTTGATTTGAAAAAAGTAGCTGAAAAAATGGATGGACTCCACCAGTCTATCCAAGCATTTTTAGATGGAAAAACAAGTGGAGAGGCCCCAGCAGAAGGAACGTACTCCGTTCAAAGCTTACTAGATATGCTTTCGACTTCAATCTCTGCTATTGGGGCCAATGATAATGCTACTGCTATTGATACCCTTAATCAATTTTTAACGATTTGGCCACTGGTCGAAGGTGAAATTATGACGAGGGCACCTAGCTTATACGCAAAAGTGGAGAATGAGATTCCACTAGCTATCAGTGAACTTAGCTCTCAGGTTCCTAAGACTTCACAGGCAACTGATCGATTGGCACAGCTACAGATTGATTTGGCTCCGTATGTGTCGAGTGGCTCTTACCACATGTGGGATGCTGCGGTAATCTTATTGCGTGAAGGATTCGAGGCTTTAATAATTGTAGCAGCCTTACTCTCCTTTTTGAGAAAAACCAACCACGCCCATCAACAAAAATGGATATGGGCAGGTGTGGGTGCTGGGATAATATGTAGTGGTTTGTTGGCTGTTGGTATCCAGATGTTCTTTTCTCAAGCGACAGCAGGTGCTAGCCGCGAATATTTAGAAGGTATTTTCGGGATTGCGGCTGTTGTGATGATGGTGCTGGTAGGGAACTGGTTACATAATAAATCCAACATACAGAATTGGAATGTTTACCTTAAAGGCCAAGTGGAATCAGCAGTTGCTAAAGGTGGGCTATGGGCCATGGCAACCGTTAGTTTTCTAGCTATCTTCCGTGAAGGAGCAGAAACGGTTATTTTCTATATCGGGTTAGCTCCATCCATTACGATGAAAGAATTGCTTACGGGGATCGGTCTTGCGCTAGCTATCTTGGTGGTTGTTGGATTTGTGTTAATTCGTTATAGTGTAAAACTGCCGATTCGACTATTCTTTACGACGGCCACCGTTGTTATCTATGCGCTAGCTTTCAAAATAGTTGGAGTTAGTGTTCACGCATTGCAAATCACCAAATCTTTACCTGTCCATCCTTTAAGCCAGGTACCTTTGTGGGAAGGAATCGGGTTATTTCCAACCATGGAAACAGTGCTGGCACAAGGAGTTTTACTGATAGTCGTGCTAGGTGTGTTCGTTTGGACACACAAACGGGCTAAAAAACCCGTGATTCCTGCATAAGAGAAATAGGAGCAAAGAGAGAGTCCGATCAGATTAAGTGATCGGGCTTTTTCTCTCTATTCATTTTCCATTGACCTTGTCCGAAAAGAAAGGTACGATCAAAAAAAGATTGGAAGCGACTCTAATTAGCATTTGGTTTATCCCGAGGGAGGATCATCAGCATGAAAATAGCCAAGGTTATTAATAACAATGTGATCAGCGTGTACAACGATCAAAATAAAGAACTGGTTATGATGGGCAGAGGAATTGCCTTCCAGAAGCGCCCAGGTGATGTAGTCGAAGAAGAGAAGATCGAGAAAATTTTCACATTAGAAAATAAGGATATCTCCGAGAAGTTTAAAACATTACTTTATGAAATCCCGATGGAGTATATGGAAATCTCAGAGGAAATCATTCATCATGCTAAAATGAGTTTCGGAAAAAAGTTAAATGAGAGCATTTACGTTTCCCTTACTGATCATATTTACTTTGCCATACAGCGAAACAAAGACGGATTAGATATTAAAAATGCCTTGCTTTGGGAGATCAAAAGATTGTATCAAGACGAATTTTCAGTTGGACAAGAGGCAGTTAAACGAATCAAACAAAAATTGGGAGTTACACTACCTGAGGATGAAGCAGGATTTATTGCTTTACACATTGTAAATGCTGAATTAAACGAAGAAATGCCAACGATTGTTACCATCACGAAGGTTATGCAAGAGATTTTAAATATCGTTAAATATCATTTCAACATTGAAGTAGATGAGGAATCGTTGCATTATTATCGGTTTATTACACATATAAAGTTTTTTGCTCAACGATTGTGTAAAGAAACCTACATGGAGAGCACCGATGATTTTTTATACGAGATGGTCAAGAGCAAATATCAAGAAGCTTATGAGTGTACGAAGAAAATCAAGCGACATATCCATAAGGAATACAAGCATGAGTTGACTAATGAAGAAGTGCTTTATCTAACGATCCATATTCACAGGGTTGTAAACAAAAAATAATGATGAAAGCGTTGACATTTATAAAAGAGCATGATATTTTATAAGTAACTTAATAAGACATGTTCTTATTTATTAGGATTGTTACTGGTTAAGCAGGCAAAACCTAAATGGTTGTCTATTTATATAGACAGCGATTTAGGTTTTTTTAATTTCATACTACTAGGATTGTTACTGGTAAGCAGGCAAAACCTAAATGTTTATTCATGTACGAGATTATTCTCGGTACGTGTGTAGATGTTTGGGTTTTTTTACAATCACGAGATGATGCAAATCTTTTGATCAATTGGGCCCATTGAACAAGTGCATTGCCTTTATCTCACACATGTTGGTAAAAAGGATGTGTTTTACTATGGATAAGGAAAAAGTAGCAAAGGAAATTGTAGCGCTTGTTGGAGGAAAAGAAAATATTGCACATGTCACTCACTGTATGACGAGATTGCGCTTTAATTTGCATGACGATCAGCTTGTTAATAAAGAGCTGCTGGAAAAGACAAAAGGTGTTATGGGTACCATGAAAAGCGGAGGGCAATTCCAGGTCATCATTGGAAACGATGTGGCAGAGGTTTATAAAGAGATGGTAAAGAGTACGAATTTGATTGAGAGTTCACAAGGAGAACATAAGGCTCCAAAAAAGAAGCAAAACCCGATAAGTGCTATTTTTGATGTCATTGCGGGTGTGTTTACTCCGATTCTACCAGCTATTGCTGGTGCAGGGATGATTAAAGGTCTCTTGTCTTTGGTGGCAACCTTTGGATGGATGTCTCCAGATGATAGTACCTATATGATCTTAAGTGCGATTGGAGATGGTGCCTTCTACTTCTTACCGCTCATCTTGGCATTTAGTGCGGCAAACAAATTTGGAAATAATCCTTTCGTTGCTGTTGCCGTTGCTGCTTCTGTCCTACATCCTCAGTTGACAGCCTTGTTAGGAACAGGTCAAAACACTAGTTTTCTTGGCATGCCGGTAACAGCCGTCACCTACGCTTCGTCGGTGATTCCAATCGTCATTACGATCTGGCTAGCATCTTATGTAGAAAAAGCCGTAGATAAAGTCATTCATAAATCAATGAAACTGATTTTGGTACCAATGCTTACCTTACTTATAGTAGTACCCCTTATGCTAATAGCAATTGGACCGATTGGAACCATTATCGGTAACGGTCTTGCCTCAGGAATTACGGCATTGTTTGATCATGCAGGACTTTTTGCAGGATTGCTGCTTGGCGGAACGATGTCACTCATTATTATTACTGGTATGCACTATGCACTGATACCGATTATGATTGGTTCCGTTGCTCAGCTTGGCTACGATTACATCTTTCCCATGATGTTCGTAGCTAACTTGGCACAAGCGGGTGCAGCGTTTGGGGTATTCCTTAGAACACGTAACAAAGAGTTTAAATCAATCGCAATATCTACTAGCATAACTGCAACGATGGGAATTACTGAGCCAGCGATGTACGGGGTCAACATGAGACTGAAAAAGCCATTCATTGCGGCGTTGATCGGTGGGGCAGTCAGTGGAGCCTTTATCAGCTTGTTTAAAACAAAAGCGTATATTATAGGTGGAAATGCAGGATTGCCTGGCCTACCTGTCCTCATCGGCGAGACATTCTTGTATGCCATTATTGGTCTTATCATTGCTTTTGTTGTCGGAGCAGTTGTGACGTACCTTCTTGGATTTGTTGATATTCCAAGCGACAATGACAAAGAAGAACCGACAGAGAAAGAAGGGACAACAGAGCATGTTCTTATAAAAAGTGAAGCGATTTACAGCCCATTAGCTGGAGTCGTCCACCCATTAAAAGAAGTAAGTGATCCTACCTTTTCCAGAGAGATTATGGGAAAAGGAATGGCGATTGAACCTGCGGAAGGTCGCGTTGTCTCTCCTGTGAATGGAACGGTTGTTTCAATCTTTAATACGAAACATGCCATAGGTCTAATCAGTGATGAGGGAGCGGAGGTATTGATTCACATCGGGATTGATACCGTCAAATTAGAGGGCAAACATTTTACAGCCCATGTGCAAACAGGCGATCAGGTCAAGGTAGGAGAGCTGCTCATTGAATTTGATCTTCATGAGATTAGACAAGCAGGGTTTGAGACGATAACTCCTGTGATAATCACTAACACAGATCAGTATCCAGAAATTGAAACCTCTTCTCAACCAGCTATAAAAGAGAAAGAGCTTTTGCTTACCCTACGAGCATAGCTGACAACAAGTTACTATTTACAACCTATGTTTATAACGAAAATTTGCATAGATGCAACTCTACTTATAAGGAGGAAACAAGTTATGACGCAAATCGTGAAGAAATTTCCAGAAGGCTTTCTATGGGGAGGAGCAGTAGCAGCCAATCAGCTAGAAGGTGCTTATCAAGAGGGTGGCAAGGGTCTTTCTACAGCAGATGTGTCACCACGTGGCATTATGTATCCACATGATGAATCCATGGAAGGGTTCTATCCGTATCATGAAGCAATCGATTTCTATCATCGTTATAAAGAAGACATTGCTTTGTTTGCAGAAATGGGCTTCAAATGCTTCCGTACCTCAATTGCATGGACAAGAATTTTCCCGAATGGAGACGAGCTTGAGCCAAACGAGGAAGGATTGCAATTCTATGATAATTTGTTCGATGAAATTATCAAGAACGGCATTCAGCCAGTTGTGACTATCTCTCACTATGAAATGCCACTTTATCTGGTGAAACAATACGGTGGATGGAGAAATCGTCAGTTAGTTGCATTCTATGAACGCTTTGCCAAAACGGTCTTTAATCGTTACAAAGATAAAGTGAAATACTGGATGACTTTTAACGAGATTAATGTTGTGCTACACGCACCTTTTACGGGTGGTGGGCTTGTATTTGCAGAAGGTGAAAATCAGAAGAATACGATGTATCAAGCGGCTCACCATCAGTTCGTGGCAAGTGCTTTGGCTGTAAAAGCATGCCATGAAATCATTCCAGATGCTCAGATTGGCTGCATGCTTGCATACTTGCCAACCTATCCGCTGACAAGTAATCCTGAAGATGTATGGAAAGCATTTACGGCAGATCGGGAAACATTATTCTTTACAGATATTCAAGTGAGAGGTTACTATCCTTCTTACACGAAGCGTTACTTTGCCGAAAATGATATTAAAATCGCCATAGAAGAGGGCGACGAAGAGCTTTTGCGCACGTATAAAGTAGATTACTTAGGCTTTAGCTATTATGTAAGTAGAACGGCAACAGTAACTCCTGAAAAAGCTGATTCAACAGACGGAAATCTAATTATGGGTGGCGTGAAAAACCCATATTTAAAAGCAACCGATTGGGGATGGGAAATCGATCCGAAAGGTCTGCGTATTGCTCTTAATATTTTGTATGATCGTTATCAAGTACCATTGTTCATCGTTGAAAATGGACTGGGAGCTGTTGATGTAGTAGAGGAAGGCGACATCGTTGTGGACGATTACCGTATTGCTTACTTGAAGGATCATATTGTTGAAATGAAGGAAGCGATTGCGGATGGTGTTGATCTGATAGGCTACACAACGTGGGGACCTATTGATTTAATTAGTGCATCCACTGCTGAGATGAAAAAACGTTACGGTTTCATCTATGTAGACAAGGACAATGAGGGAAAAGGAACACTGAGAAGATTGAAAAAGAAAAGCTTTTATTGGTATAAAAACGTAATTGCTAGTAATGGAGAAGTGCTAGACTAAAATGAAAAGGCGCTAGGTTGTTTATAACCTTTGCGCCTTTTTTTCATTCTGATAGAAATGTGATAAATAAAAATAAAATATATAGAGTAGTCTAGAAGTTTGATTCATGATATAGTACGCTCTTAACAAGGTGGAGGTGTAAGAATTGTTCAAATTTTTAAAACAAATAATAATCATGCTCATTCTGGTGATTATAATGGCAGGATTACCACAGATGCTTGCCATTAACGAAGACGGATTACTGTTCATAACGCCAGAAAACGTAATCTTACAAACAGGGGCGCTCGTACATGATGTTTCCAAGGGCACCTTAGGAAAATACGCATCGGGTGAAAATATACGCAATATTTCAGATGATATTTTTCCTTTTGCCAAACAATCATTTATTCTTTTGCTTTCCAGTTTGCTTGTAGCGATCGTTGTCAGTGTTTTGTTCGGATTGTTCCTGCACAGGTGGCGTGTTATTACTTGGATTAAAAAAATATTTGATTTTTTTTCCATTATTCCTGATTTTATTTTAATCCTGTTCTTTTTATTTACGTCGGTTACCCTCTACAAGGCAACAGGTATTCGTCTGATTACAATCTCACCGTTAAGCAAGGATTTGTCAAAGATCTGGTTCCCGGTGTTTGTTCTATCGATTGGACCGATGTTGTATTTGGTGAAACTGGTCGATCTGAAATACAAGCAAGTCGGTGGAGAGGATTACGTGCGAACAGCCGTAGCAAAAGGGCTAGGCGGATTACATGTTCAATTACACCACATGTATAAAAATATAAAGCCTTTTTTTGTTGCTGATTTAAAGAAAGCGATCTCGATCTCCGTGGCCAATTTATTTATCGTGGAATATCTCCTAAATGTGTCAGGGATAACCCGGTTTATTTTTGGATCGTACCAATTTAATGTAGTGGTGATTGGTTTATGTATTTTGTTACTCATTACAGGTCTTGTCTATGCGATCATTCGTTTTCTCCTATATTTGTTCGAGCGAGGTTTTATTTATGAATAAGAGAAAAGGCAGAATTTCATTATGGTTGGGCTCCATTATTGTGGCCGTGCTATTCATGCTTGCCATTTTTGGTCCAATATTTGCTCCTTATGATATAGCGTTTCAGGTAAGAGCGGAATATGTGGAGGTAAATGGTGTGAAGGTCATTGTTTCACCCCCATTACCACCTTCTGAGAAATATCCACTAGGGACCGATAAATGGGGCCACGATATGCTCACCATCTTGTTATATGGTGCAAAATATACTTTGTTTGTGACAGTTGCTTGTGCGCTGTTACGAGTTGTGTTGGGGATGATTATTGGACTTAAAATAGGGATGGCAGATCGTCCGCAGAGATGGTGGCTCAGCCTAGAGAATGCTTGGGGGCATGTTCCACTGTTTTTGCCCGTATACTTTTTGTTGTATCGCATTAATGTGAATTCACCGTTATCATCCTTTTTTTTAGTGGTCATATTCGTTGTTGTTGTATCAGTGCTAGGTATTCCTAGTGTTGTATCATCTGTTCGGCAAAAGACAGAGCAGTTGAAAGAAGTTCCTTTTGTGACGGCAGCCATTTCTCTAGGGGCCAGCAAAGATCACATCATGCTTCGACACATTCTTCCTCAAATAAAAGAGCAGATTATGATGCTATTTGTTATGGAAATTATCGGTGTCATGACGTTGATGGGACAACTAGGTATTTTTAACCTGTTTATTGGTGGCACAATCGAGCAATTTGACCCGAGTATTTTTCTGACCAAAACATATGAATGGGCGGGGATGATCGGGCAAGCACGTTCTTTCCTACAAGCTAATCAATGGATTTTCTTTTTACCATTAACCGCTTTTATGCTTGCAGTCTTAGGATTTACTTTGATTGTCAACGGATTGAAAAAACGGTATGAAGAGGCTTATAATCGGACTCCTTATGTGTAGGGGAATGAAAAAACCCCCCCTTCTCTTCAATCATTCGAAGAAAAGGGAGGCATTTCACATTAGCGGTCAAATTTTTAATTCGCCAAGTCGCACCAATTCGACTACGGCTTGTGACCGCCCCTTCACGCCTAATTTTTGCATGACGTTACTGATGTGGTTTCTGACTGTTTTTTCGCTGATGAAGAGTTGTCCTGCAATCTCTTTTGTGGTCTTATCCTGGACCAGGAGTTCAAACACTTCTCTTTCGCGATTAGTTAATAACGGTTTACTTTGGTCGCTACTCTTCAAAACGTGCCACCCCTCCTTGTGGGCTCTACAGGAACAAGGTTGAGGGATACAGTCACCTTATCCTATGTCAGGGGGAGTGTGTTGGTGCCGAAGTAGCAGGCTTTTTAGGCTTTTGCCTTACATACTATTCATGGCGTTGGGTGCGGGTACCTCGGCCCCATTCATTTTCATATGTTATCAATAAATAATGTAAAAATTTCGTCTCCTACAGCCAGCCCTTCTTCATTATTGCAATGCAAAATCTCATCCTCAGAGATGCCCTTTGCAAAACATTTTGAATATGATATGGTAATACTTAAATCGTAAGAATGAAAACGAAATAAGCGTGTACTAAACGGGGGCCGAGCAAATACGGCTGAGATTGTAACAGAACGCGTTACTAACCGTAGAACCTGAACTGGGTAATGCCAGCGGAGGGAGAGGTAGCTGACTTCAAGTGCGAAAGCCGTAGCTCTATCATTGGGATGGGGTTTTATCGCCGAGTTGAGAACCATCCGTCTAGGGTGGTTTTTTTGTGTACAAAACATGGAAGACACTTTCCACAACCAACAAGGAGATACAATCTGCTCTTATTTTTATTTTTGCTCTACAAATACTTGAGTTGGACGCTGTCTGTTCTCTGCTGCTTACATACAAATTGCAACAGAACGAGGAGGAAAAGAAATGTCACGAACACGATTGGTAATCATGATGGAAATAGCTATTATGGCGGCGATTGCTGTTATTTTAAGCAAGGTAAAATTATTTGCTATGCCCCAAGGAGGTAGTGTATCTCTAGTAATGGTCCCAATAGCCCTGCTGGCTTTTCGCCGTGGATGGGTTGCGGGTATCATTACAGGTGGGCTTGTAGGCATGGTCAAATTCTTTTTTGGCGGTGAGATGGTTCATCCGATTCAAATGGTGCTAGACTATCCACTCTCGTATGCCGTGTTAGGGTTTGGAGCGTTCTTGTACGCGAGTAAGACACATAACAAAGCAACTAAAATAGCATCAATTTGGGGTGGATTACTAGTTGGAATCGCTTTATGTCTGGCGATCCGCACGACTTCAGGAGCGGTCTGGTTTGGTAGCTATGCACCAGAAGGAACACCTGCGACGCTTTATTCACTTATATATAATGCGACCTATTTGGTTCCTGAGTATGTGATAACAGCTTTAGTGGTGACGTTACTAGCAAATGGAGCTCCTCAATTGTTTCAACAGAATGCGGGCGCTTATCGCCGTATATAAACAAGTGGGGGTTACTAGTACCAGTAATGGTTTACCTAAAAATATTATTATTTTGTTGTGGTCCCCATTAATGTAAGCCGAACTGGGTCAATCACGGTATTGGCGTCAAACAAGGGAAGAGTTTTATCACGCTGAGTACGAAGAGAATACCATAAATGTGTCGGCGGTCCATCATGGCAGAAGCATTTTCTGTCTTATAAAGTTACATACTTGTAAGATAACTGAAAGGTAGTTCGATAGTACGATCTCTTCTCCTCTAGTAAAATAAAGTCATAGCAACAAAACATGAAGGAAGAGGAGGCCAAGAACATGAAAATGCGATCTATGTACAAATTAGTGAAAACGGTGATGCTAGCCTTGTTTGCTACAAAAAACCTCCTGGAAAAAGAGGAAAAATATCAGGAAGTTGTAAAAGTAGCATCATAAAATTAAGATGATATAATTAATAATATGAACATTAAGAGTATTTAGTGTTCTAAACAAGAAGCTAGAAGCCTTTTTCATACCAATACAAGAGCGAAGGTTCGAAGGAGCTTTCGCCTTTTTTCATGTTGAAAAAGATAAAAAAGGTACTATTACTATTGACGTATAAAGTTAGAGAAAGTTATAAAATTGTGTAAATTGGAAAAAACTATCAATATTTTGCTCTTTCATTCTTTAGTGCTTACTACTAATAAAAGCATTACGCTATACTGAGGATTGAAGGCTAGGAGGGATCGTGGATGAAAGAGGAGTTCTGGAAGGCGATAGTGGAATGCGATCCAAATTATGATCGCCTATTCTTTTATGGCCTTAGCACGACGGGGATCTTTTGTAAACCGTCATGCAAATCAAGGACACCCAAAAGAGAGCATGTGAAGATTTATTACGCGGCGCCCGATGCCATTGCTGCAGGTTTTCGTCCTTGCAAGCGGTGTAGACCATCTGAACCTACATGGAAATCAGCGGAAGAAGATGCGGCAACCCGTCTGCTAGAGATGATTCACGATTGCTATAATCAACCCGTAACTCTGCGTGAAATGGCGTCACGTCTCTATGTGAGTCCTTTTTATTTGCAGCGTTGTTTTTCTCGTTGCATGAAGATAACACCCGGCAAATATTTAACGCGCATTCGAATGGATGAAGCGAAAAAGCAACTATTGGAAACAGATCGGAATGTTTCGATGATTGCAAGCGGAGTGGGTTTTCGCAACAGCGCCTATTTTGCCGCTGTTTTCCAGAAAGAAACAGGTTGTACACCTACTCAGTACCGGTTACAGCAGAAAAAACAGGAAAAAACGGGAACAACCCGCTAATTGTACCTGCTGTATAACGGGGGCACATACATATAAACAAAATGAAACAACAGATGGAGCGTTTCTGTAAGAAATCAGAAGCGCCTTTTTGTACGATTGGAAAAGATGGAGACCAGACAAAAAGCACCCGCTTGTCGTGCTGTGAATTGCACGTAACAAAGAGGTGCTTTTTGTCGTGGCTGTGTTTTACTTTTTTTTACCCATGATCCGTTCTAAAAAGTAATCGACGGTTACGGCCAGGATGCCTACAAACAATGGAGTCAATGAGGTTAACATGACACCAGGAATCCATGTTGTATGCACAAGATAAAAAATAAAGGTAGTTGCTAAAATTTCAGGTATCAATTTCCAACTTCTTGAGATATGTAGTCTTTGCAATATGTATAAAAGGACTGGTTCAAGAATTAGTTCGTACAGCATTAACAAGAAAAAGGAGACGACTGCAAAGGAAACGAGTACCCAGAAATAAGATTTGTCGACAAACATAGGAAATAGAAAGCCGACTGTCCAGAGAATCGTAACCAATAAGAATACAACGATGGCGCCCGAGAACAAGACAAGCAAAGTTGCGATAGCGATTGCTAGGCCATTAATCCAGAACCCACCCTCCTGGCGATCCCCACCCGTCACAGCGCGTCGAAATAAAAAGAGTCCTGCCGTTGCACACAAGCCCACCATTATGGCAAAAGTCATGTGGTTTGTCATATGTATCACCTACTATAAAAATAATACGTAGCAGGAGAGTAAAACGTTACAACGAAGCGGGGTAAAACGTAACCTTTCAAATTACGCCAAAGCCTTACTGGACCCAAGTCGTTTTTTGTGCAAAAGGTATCCGAGAGGTACGAGGTGTGGCTCCGTCAGTTGGATAGCCAATGAATAAAGAACCAATCACTTTCTCCTGATCAGATAATGACAAGAAAGCTTTCAAACGTTCATCTCTTGCCAGACCTACACCGCGTGTACGCCACACAAACCCAAGTCCTAGTTCCGATGCCATTAGCCACATAGAATGAATGGCGCAACTTACGGCATATTCATTATCAAGTGAGGAAGCTTCGTCTCCTTCTATGATTTGTGACGTAGCGACTATAATGAGAGGAGTTGCTAGGACATTCTTCATGGATTCTTCTACTAAATGAGGCTTGGTAGGGAAGCGCTCTAATAAAAAGTCCTGAGCTAGTTGGTTAAATCGTTCCTTGGCAGCATCTTGAATGACATAGAAGTGCCATGGCTCTCGCAAGCGATCATTGGGTGCTAACACAGCCGCTTCTAGCAACTGCTCAATCTTTGCGGTTTCTACAGGTCGCCCATCGTAGGCACGTATAGCTTGACGTTGTTGTAATACAGGTAAGAGAGACATGTTATTCATCCTTTCGGTAATATGATAAGAAAGCTGTGGTATTTCTGATCCATGTATGTTTTTCTTCTTGCATAAAAATGGAAGATTTCTAATAGTATGTCAGTATACGGTCTCCCTTCTCCTGTTGTCCAGTACCCAGTGGGTTAGACAGAAAAGTATGGACAATAAAATGCAAATTGGATTATGATAGAAGCAATCACATAAGCTTGGGAATAAAGGAATTGTTACATGAGAAACGATTCACAAGGGGAAGTTGGTGAAAATCCAACACGGTCCCGCCACTGTAATTGGAGAGCTCGGTTTTGTCACTGGATACACCAAATATCTGGTAAGACAAAAAGGAGCAGGATACGATCCAAGAGTCAGGCTACCCTATTTATTCTAACAACACCGTCAGACCTACGGCAGATGGGGAGGTGTTATGAGAGCAATTTTACATACAAAAGGGAAGCACCCTTTCAGAAAATACAGGCTCATCATAACAGCACTTCTCACGTACAGTCAGGCGGGGGAAGTGCTGTTTCTTTTTGTTGTATAAAAATGTAAGGTTGATTGCAAATAAGGATAGGGGGCTTGGAGTAGATGGATAAAGGAAAAATTCTACTGATCGGCTTTGGACCAGGACATCATGATCACATTACGCATCGGGCAAAAGAGGCTATCCTAGAATGTGAAGTGGTAATTGGCTACAACACTTATGTAGATTTAATTAGAGAGCTGATCTCGGAAAAAAGTGTTGTACGTACTGGAATGACAGAAGAGGTTAGTCGTGCTCAAGAAGCAGTTAGATTGGCTGAGTTAGGTAAAGTTGTCGGCGTTATTTCTAGCGGAGATGCTGGGGTATACGGCATGGCCGGACTAGTCTATGAAGTTCTTGTGGAAAAAGGTTGGAAAGAATCCACTGGAGTGAAGGTAGAGGTTGTACCTGGGATTTCATCCATTCAATCTTGTGCCTCTTTATTAGGTGCTCCGATCATGCATGATGCTTGCACAATCAGTTTGAGTGACCATCTAACACCGTGGGAAACGATTGCCAAGCGTGTGGAAGCAGCGGCTTCTGCTGATTTTGTAATTGCGTTATACAATCCTCGCAGTGGTCGTCGTACGAGACAAATTGTAGAAACACAGCAAATTTTATTAAAACATCGTTCTCCTGATACCCCTGTAGGCATTGTGAAAAGCGCCTATCGAGATCGGGAACATGTGGTAATTACACGACTTGCAGATATGTTGCAGCACGAGATTGGCATGTTGACAACGGTAATTATCGGGAACTCCACCACATTTGTTTACGATCAAAAGATTATTACACCGCGTGGATATCAACGTAAATATACGTTAAATCGTATGGAACAACCACTAAAACCTCATGAACGTTTACAGGAGAAGGCAGAGCCTTGGGCACTACACAGTCAACCTGAGGGTGGAACTTCGCCTTCTGGTTCATCATCTGTACAAGAACAACCAACTGATGGAGTGGCTACGGCGACATCACCACAAGCTACATTACAAGAAACTCAAGTTTTGGAGGGAGCCCCATTAGCGACAATGGAAGCCCTTTCACATCCCAGGCAATTCTCTTGGGAAGTAGAGCAGTTGCCTGAGGACTCTTTTCAGGTAGAGACCGAGAGCTTTCAAGCTCCTAAACAAGCGGTAAAGGCCTTTCAGTTAGCGATGGAAGCGCTCGCGTGTGTTGATGCCAAGACAGCCTTAGAACTTAATCAGGGTATCACTCCGCCACCTCGTCCGTTTAACGGAGTTGTTGATATTTTGGAACTGGGCGTTTCGCCTGGCGTAGCGCGCAAGAATTTTACCTCTGAGCAAATGCGCCTCTTGGCAGATTTAACCCAAGATGGTGGAGAAATGATGTATAGCATCGAGCATCAAATTATTCTCCGATTACCACAAGTAGATCCAGAAAAGGTAACTGAACAGTTGAGATCAGTAGGGTTTCAATTGTTTCCGATTGGAGCTAGTGCGCAGATAAAAGCATGTGATTTTTGTGATTTAGAAAAGGATGAGTCCATACCGGTAGCAGAGGAATTAGGTAGACGATTGGATGGTCTTGCTGTGCCTAAAGATTTAAAAATCGGCTTTAACGGCTGCGGAATGGCATGTTATGGAGCGGTTATGGAAGACATTGGTCTTGTGTACCGACGTGGTGCATATGATGTGTTTTTAGGTGGTAAACGTATTGGGCGTAATGCACATCCTGGACAACGTATAGCCGAGGGAGTACCGGAAGACCAGATTATTGGACTCGTAGAACGAATTGTGGATGAATATAAGGCAAAAGGTCATATTGACGAACGATTCCATAAATTCTTTAAACGTACAGGACAAGTGCTTGGACATCGCTATCAGGAATTTATAGCTCCGCTGCAGATTGAAGAACCGTGTGGAGATTAAGGAGGGGAATTCATTGAACGGAATACTTTTTATCGGTCATGGTAGCAGAGATGCGGAGGGAAATGAGCACCTTCTACAATTTACACAACGAGTCACTGGCTTATTAAAGGAACAAACAGAAGTAACGTTGTATGAAACTTGCTTTTTGGAGTTAACTAGACCGACCATCATGCAAGGCGTACAAAAAATAGTCGAACGCGGTGCAACTACCGTAGCGATGGTACCGTTAATGTTATTTCAGGCGGCTCATGCTAAACTGCACATCCCTCACGAAATAGACGAAGCAAAAGCTAAATATCCGCATGTAAATTTCCACTATGGTCGCCCTATTGGAGTTCATGAAGATATGGTGCAAATCTTGCGGGATCGTTTACAGAATACAACTTTATATACTCCGCTAGAAGAGGCTAACAAAGATAGTGCCATTCTTTTAGTAGGCCGTGGAAGTAGTGATTCGGATGCTAACAGTGATCTGTGCAAAATCGCTCGCCTGTTGTGGGAGAGCACAGGGGTAGGCAATGTTGAAGTGGCTTACATGGGTGTTACCTATCCAACGGTGGAAGAAGGATTGGTTCGTTGTGTAAAACAAGGAGCTAAACAAATTTACGTACTACCTTATTTGTTATTTACAGGTATTTTGTTAAAGCGTTTAGAAGAGAACTTGCAACAGTTTCATCAAGACTTTCCAGATGTAAATGCGTCAATGAGTGAGGCGCTAGGATTCCATGAATTGCTGGAACAAATTGTAGCAGATCGTTCTGTGGAAGCGCTACAAGGACGAGCGTTGGCTAACTGTGATCTTTGCCAATTTAGAAAACTTGCTGTATTCGACCATCACCACGATCATGACCATGATCACCATCATGACCACGATCATCATGATCACAGTCACGACCATCATCATGACCATGATCACAACCATAGCCATGACCATTGTGATCACAAGCATGAGGATGAGCACGACCATGGTCATGCTCACACCTCAGAAACAAAAAATGAACCAACTTCCTGTAGCAAGGAGTCACAAGCTACACAGGCTGACGACAAACGGGGGGTACGTGTATGATCCTGTTTTTGGCAGGGACAAGCGATGCACGCGAATTGGCTGTTCTCTTAAAGTCAGATGGGGTTGATTTACTGGCAACGGTTGTCACCGATTCTGCTGCTAAAAGCTTGGAAGAGGTGGGCATTACGACGCGAGTAGGAAGATTACCGTTAGAGGATATGACTGCATTAGCTAAGGAGCAAAAGGTGACAAAGATTGTGGATGCGAGTCATCCTTTTGCAGAAGAGGCATCAAAAAATGCTATGGCTTGCGCAGAAGAGTTACAACTTCCTTACATTCGTTATGAAAGGGAGACCCGTAGTTATGTTGATCACCCTAATGTGCTCTTGGTGGAAAATTATGAACAAGCAGCATTGGAAGCAAAAAGCAGAAAAGGCGTTGTGATGCTAACCACGGGAAGTAAGACACTCGGAACGTTCACCAAGCATTTGTTGGGTGATCCTGAGATTCGTCTGATCGCGCGCATGCTACCACGGAAAGACAATATGGAAAAATGTGAAGCGTTGGGTGTAGAACAAAAAAATATTATTGCTATGCAAGGCCCATTCTCTAAAGAGTTGAATGCGGCACTGTATACACAGTTTGGTGTTACTACGATGATTACGAAAGAAAGCGGTCAGGTGGGCGCTGTGGATGAAAAACTAGCAGCGGCACTAGAGCTTGGCATCTACACCATTATGATCGACAGACCAAAGCTCGTGTACGGAGAGATGCACCAGTCGTTTGCCGGAGTGTTGGAAGCTGTAGGCAAACAGGTTGTGGTCTAAAAAATATCGTGGAAAAATGAGGGGAGAAATAATATGTCATCGCAATTTCATACGGAGTTTCAACCATTAACGATTCAACCACAAGAGATTGAATCGAAAAGCTTTGAAATGATTACAGAGGAATTAGGTGCGCATCCATTTTCGGATGAGCAGTATCGTGTAGTACAGCGCGTTATTCACGCAACGGCTGATTTTGATTTAGGTCGTAGCATGAAGTTCCATCCTGATGCAGTAGAAGCAGGCATTCGCGCTATTCAAGCTGGCGAGCCAATCATTGCAGATGTTCAAATGGTTCAAGTAGGTATTAGTAAACCGCGTCTAAAAACGTTTGGTGGAGATGTGCATGTTTATATTTCTGATGCTGATGTAATGGAACAGGCTAAGGCGGAGAATACCACTCGTGCGATTATCTCCATTCGTAAAGCTACGAGCCAAATTAAAGGTGGTATCTATGCCATTGGGAATGCCCCAACTGCTTTACTTGAATTGATTCGTCTTGTAAAAGAGGGCAAAGCCAATCCTTCATTGGTTATTGGCGTTCCTGTCGGTTTTGTGTCTGCGGCTGAGTCCAAAGAGGAATTAGCTAAGCTGGATATTCCATTTATTACGAATCTGGATCGCAAAGGCGGTAGCCCCGTTGCTGTGGCAGCGGTTAATGCGTTGTCCATTCTAGCAACGGAACGGAGCGAGCATGCATGACTAACGCAAAGGTAGCGGAGGCAGAAAACGAGAAGCCACTGCGTCATGGATATACAACCGGTTCCAACGCTACCGCCGCCACGAAAGCTTCCCTACTAGCTTTACTTAGTGGGGAAAAAGTTTCGGAGGTGGAAATTCTTTTGCCCAATAAGGATCGAGTTACCTTTCAGATGGTGTCTCAGGAACGCGGAGAGAACTGGGTGGAGACTGGCATCATTAAAGATGGTGGTGATGATCCAGATGCCACACATAAGGCCCTTATTCTGTCACGTGTTTCTTGGCACGATGATAGCGGCATTCATTTGGATGGTGGAGTAGGCGTCGGTAGGGTTACGAAGCCTGGCTTACCTATTCCAGTTGGTGAAGCAGCGATTAATCCTGTTCCAAGAAAAATGATTAAGGGTGTTGCCCAAGAGCTTTTGGATCAATACGGTCTTGAGGATCGTGGTGTCAGCATCGTCATTTCGGTTCCAGACGGAGAAGAGATTGCTAAGAAAACGTTGAATGGACGACTGGGAATCGTTGGTGGCATCTCCATATTGGGCACGCGAGGAACGGTCGTTCCATTTTCAACTGCTGCTTACAAAGCATCTGTGGCTCAAGCTATTAAAGTAGCTAAGGCAAGTAACTGCAAAGCTATTGCGATTACAACAGGCGGACGTAGCGAGAAAACGGCGATGGAGCATTATCCAGATTGGGCAGAGGAATCGTTTATTCAGATGGGAGATTTTGTTGGATTTAGTGCACTCCTTGGCAAAAAACAAGGATTTACTCACATCGCAATGGTTGGGATGATGGGTAAGCTGTCCAAGGTTGCCCAAGGCGCTATGATGGTGCATTCCAAAGGGTCTGCTGTTGATTTTCAATTTTTGGCGGACGTAGCGCGAGAAATAGGTGCGAGTGAAGAGCATATAGAGGAGATAGAGGGAGCCAACACGGCCATGCAGGTGGGCGAAATCATGAGCCAAGCGGGACACACCGCTTTTTTTGAGTTATTGGCATACAAATGCTCTGAACAAATCAATAAGCACGTCGGGGGAGGCATGGTTATAGAAACCGTGCTAACCACGTTGAAAGGCGAACTGTTGGGAAAGGCGGTAGTAGATGACACAGGTAACGATAATCGGGATCGGGGATGATGGGGCCCAGGGCTTATTTCCCCAAGCTGTTGATCTAATTAAACAAGCCCAATTGCTGGTAGGAGGAGAACGACATTTAGCGTTTTTCCCAGACCTTAACTGCGAGCGCTATGCTTTGAAAAATGGTGTTGTAGCAGCAATTGATGAAATAAAACAAGCGCTAGTAGCAGGTAAGAAGGTTGTAGTGCTTGCTTCTGGAGACCCATTGTTTTATGGAATTGGAGGCTTACTCACACGCAAACTCGGTCGTGAAGTTGTGCAAGTAGTACCGCATTTGAGTAGCTTGCAGCTTGCCTTTAGCAAAATGAAGGAAGCCTGGCAGGATGCTCATATCGACAGTGTACACGGTCGTCCGATGTTGGGATTGGCACAGCGCATTAATGGCAAGACCAAGGTAGCCTTATTAACCGATAAGGACAATACTCCAGCAAAAGTGGCTCAGTATCTCCTACAATTTGGTATGGATGAATATGAAGCGTTTGTAGCTGAGCGATTGGGAAATACAGAAGAACGATGTCGATGGTTTACGCTTGTTGAGTTGGCAGAGACAGAGTGTGATCCGTTGAATGTGATGATTCTAAAAAGAAAAGAAAATGCCTCAGTTGTAAATTGGACGTTGGGCATTCCTGATGAGGAATTTGCCCAACGTAAACCAGACAAAGGGCTGATTACAAAAAAAGAAGTGCGGGTTGCTAGCCTGGCAGAGTTGCAGATAAAACCTGATAGCATCGTCTGGGACGTCGGAACAGCGACCGGTTCAGTGGCGATAGAAGCAGCGAAGCTAGCACCTTTAGGAGCTGTGTATGCTGTAGAGAAAAATGAGCCAGATCTGGAAAATGCTCGCGCTAATATGTACAAGTTTCGTACAGATCTGACACTAGTTCATGCAAAAGCTCCGGCTGGGATGGATGAATTTCCTGATCCAGATGCTATCTTTGTTGGAGGAAGCGGAGGAGAGCTGACGGAGTTAATCCAGCTATTCGCTAAGCGCCTGCGCCCCGATGGACGTGTAGTAATCAACGCTGTTACCATCGAGAATCTAGCAGATGCGATGCAGGCTTGCAAAGCAGTAGGTTTTGACGTGTCAGTTACGATGTTGCAGGTGTCACGCAGTAAACCGATTTTGCATTTGACCAGACTTGAAGGATTAAATCCTGTCTATATCATTACTGCCAAACAGAAAGCTAAGGAGGAGAATAAAGATGAGCAACATGACTAATACAACGAATACTGCTCTTGAAAATCATGAAAACACACTAACAAACCCCCAGGTGAATACCTCTGTCGGGACTTTATATGGCATTGGAATTGGTCCTGGTGATCCTGAACTTATTACAGTCAAAGCATTTCGTCTTATGAAAGAAGCAGATGTAATCGCTTATCCTAAAAAGCGTAAAAGTGGCAAAAGCTATGCACTGACCATTGTAGAACAATATACCGAGGGTCTGTCAAAAGAGTTGCTTGGGTTAATTTTCCCAATGACAAAAGAAGAGAGCGTTCTGAAGAAACAGTGGACTCAGACTGTATCTCAGGTTTGGGAGAAGCTATCACAAGGAAAAAATGTGGTATTCGTCACAGAAGGAGACCCTAATTTATATAGTACGTTTATCCACATGGCCCGCCTTATGAATCAATTGCATCCAGAAGTGCCGGTTGTAACAGTTCCAGGTATTTCCTCAGTGCTAGGAGCGGCTGCACAGCTGGGTATTCCATTGGCTGACGGAGATGAGCAGGTTGGTATCATACCAGCAACCGAAGATCGAGAATCAATGCGCCTAGTATTAGAGCATCATGATACTGTCATTTTCTTGAAAGTAGCTAAAGTGTTAGATATGATGATTGGCTTGTTAGAGGAGCTAGGTATGTCAGACTGTGCGTCTGTAATTACCAAGGTGACATCTGGTGAAGAAACGATCTGGAAAGACGTGCGCCAGTTAAAAGGAAAAGAGCTAGAGTATCTTACACTAATGGTGGTACGGAAGGGATGAGTGACATGAACAAACCGAACGAAAAAATTACAAATACTGGGCTTGAGCCTATGGTCTATATCGTAGGAGCAGGGCCGGGAGATCCCGATCTGATCACAGTAAAAGGACTAACCATTCTACAAACAGCAGATGTTGTGATTTATACAGATTCTTTAGTAAACGATGAATTGATAGCTCGCGCCAAACCCGAAGCAGAAGTAATCAAAAGTGCAGGACTTGCTCTTGATGAAATGGTGGAAATGATGGTGGAGCGAGTACGGGCAGGTAAAAGCGTCGCTCGCGTACATACAGGAGATCCTGCGGTGTACGGTGCAATTTTGGAACAGATGGTTTTGATGAAAAAAGCAGAAGTTGCCTTTACCATCGTTCCGGGAGTTAGTTCTGTATTTGCGGCTGCCGCAGCACTGCAAGCGGAGTTAACGGTACCTGAATTGACTCAAACTCTCATCCTAACACGGGCAGAGGGACGTACACCTGTACCAGATCGTGAGCAGTTAAAAGAGCTTGCTAGCCACCACTGTACACTTGCACTTTATTTAAGTGCTACGTTGACCAAAAAAGTGGTACGTGAGCTAGTAGAAGCTGGCTGGAGCGAACAAACTCCTGTAGCTGTTGTACAGAGAGCATCATGGCCAGATCAAAAAATCGTCCGTACAACCCTAGAGCATTTAGACAAAGATATGGCAGCAAACGGCATTCGTAGCCATGCTATGATCTTAGCTGGTTGGGCACTTGACCCTATGCTCCATGAGTCATCTGAACATCGCTCTAAGCTGTATGATAAGACCTTTACACATCGATTCCGCAAAGGAGTGACTAATGGATGAGTGAGGGTACGGAAGTTGGAGTAGGCGTAGGAATGAAGGCAGGAGCCGAAGCAATCACCGTAACCGCTGGACGTACTCCAAGCGAAATCGTGCACAATTCAGAGCAATTGCCATACGCGATTGTCGCCATTACCAAGCATGGGGTGGAAAAAGCGCGTCACTTACACCAGGTTTTACCTGGCTCTCATTTATACTACATGGAAAAATTCATGGTAGGAGATGAGCAAGAACGAGATATCCGCATGTTTACAGGTTCAGTTCGTCTATTATTTGCCGATTTGTTTAAAAAATATAATGGGCTTATCTTTTTCATCTCTCTTGGAGCTGTTGTTCGGATGATGGCTCCGGTTTTGCAAGATAAAAAAGTAGACCCGGGTGTTGTGGTCGTTGATGATCGTGGGGAGAACGTCATCAGTGTTTTATCAGGACACTTGGGCGGTGCCAATGAATTGACTCGTGAACTGGCGCGATTACTTGACGCTAATCCAGTGATTACTACGGCATCAGATGTGCAGAAAACGATTCCTGTAGACTTGTTCGGACGTGGATTCGGCTGGGAGCTGGATAGCTTTGAGAAGGTAACACCCGTAAGTGCTAGCGTGGTTAATGAAGAAAAAGTAGCCATTATCCAAGAAGCAGGCGAAAGAGGTTGGTGGCCTTACCCGGATAAGCCATTGCCAGGGCATTTTCAGGTGTATCATTCCATAGCTGAGGCTTGGGATGATACATTTCAGGGGGCACTTGTAATTACGCCACGGTTATTGACAGTTGAGGAGCAGGCACGCTTTTTAGTAAATGGTGTTGTCTATCGTCCAAAAACCATTGTGCTTGGTATTGGTTGTAATCGTGGAACATCAGCGGAAGAAATCGAACAGGTCATTCTGCAAGCTTTGGCTGAACAACACCTCTCTGTGAAAAGCGTCCGCAATATCGCAACCATTACGTTAAAACAAGACGAAGCGGGACTCTTAGCTGTTTGCCAGAAATATGGTTGGACACTAGTTGCCTATACGCCGGAGCAATTAAATGAAATGCCAATGACAGAACGTTCGGAAACGGTCTATAAATTTACTGGTGCTTATGGAGTAAGTGAACCTGCCGCGTTGCGTTCCGCAGAGGCAGAAGCACCTTTTTTGGCAAAACAAAAAAGCGGCAATGTAACCTTGTCCATCGCTTTGGTTAACGGAGGGGGTATTGTACATGGGGGATAAGGGACAGACTCATCACCATCCACGCATCGTGTTGGGGGGAACCAGTAGCGGAGCAGGCAAAACAACATTATCAATCGGATTGATGTCGGCCTTGCGTAAGCGAGGGCTCCATGTTCAAGGATTTAAAGTGGGTCCTGACTACATTGATCCTACTTATCATACAGCGGCGACTGGCAGAGTATCTCGTAATTTGGATACATGGATGATGTCACCACAAGTCATGCAAGAGGTTTTTCTGCGTGGAAGCGAGTCAGCTGATATTAGCTTGATTGAAGGGGTTATGGGTTTTTATGATGGAAAAGACCCGCTCAGCAATCAAGGTAGTACAGCAGAAATTAGTCTGTTATTACAAGCACCAGTAATTCTGGTGCTTGACGTGAAGGCGATGGCTCGCAGTGCGGCAGCGATTGTCAAAGGATTTCAAGCGCTGGAGCCGGCTGTACAAATCGCTGGTGTCATTGCGAATCGATGTGGGAGCGCTAACCATTTTCGCTTGGTGAAAGCGGCTGTTGAACAAATGTGCGATGTACCAGTGGTCGGGTATTTACCAAATGATCCAGCCCTACAAGTACCTGAACGTCATCTTGGGCTTATTCCCGCTATTGAACGTGGGGAGATGGAACCGTGGTTCGACCTGTTAGCCGAGAAAATAGAAGCGACAGTTGATTTGGATTTATTGCTGAAATTGGCAAGTGGAGCACCGGCTCTAGCAGAACCTACGGAAAAATTGTTAGTTGGTCCCTCTAATACCTCAACCGATCTATCTCCTGTGAAATTGGCTGTGGCAAAAGATGAAGCTTTTAACTTTTATTATCAGGAAAATCTAGAGCTACTAGAAGCGTATGGAGCCGAACTCTGTTATTTTAGCCCACTACATGGGGAGCTTCCCCCGATTGATGCTGATGGACTTTATATTGGCGGTGGCTTCCCTGAGGAATTTGCCGAACGACTTTCACAGTGGACAAAAGAACGGCAAACCTTGCATTCCATGATAGAAAGTGGGCTACCTACTTTTGCAGAATGCGGCGGTTTCATGTACCTGTGTCAGTCCATTACAAATCGAGCTGGACAAAAGCATGAGATGGTGGGCGTCATTCCTTATGAAGTGGAGATGCAACAGAAGCTGGCAGCGCTTGGTTATCGGGAAGCGGTTGCCGAACGTGATTCCTTGTTACTTTTAGCAGGTGAGACGGCTCGTGGGCATGAGTTCCATTACTCTAAAATAACCGAGGAGACTACTGAGCATCATGCGTATGAAGTGAAGGGAATGCGAGGCTTGAAAAAGGAAGGCTACGCCAAAGGTAATTTGCTGGCGGGTTATACACATTTGCATTTTGCTTCTCAACCAGGAATGATTAAGCGCTGGTTAGATACATGCAGGAAGTATACATCAGGTAAATCAACTGAACTAGGGACTAGCTTACTGTAAGAAGGGTGAAAGTGAATCAGCAGGAGGGAAGCAAAACCATGTCTCAACAGAATGACGTGAATCAAGCACATAGCCAAACGCAAAGCCAAAATCAATCAACGGTAGCGGTTCCAGTGGAATCGCTTGATGAACTACAGCAAAAAGACAGCTCGAAAGAAAGAGCTGAACGACGCGGCCTGTTTTTAATGTATACAGGTGATGGTAAGGGAAAGACAACAGCGGCTTTAGGTGTTAGCCTGCGTGCCTTGGGACGGGGCATGAACGTTTCGTTTCTTCAATTTATTAAATCTCCGCAACGATCCTATGGTGAGGCATTGTCCATGCGTAAATTAGGGATGGAGATGCAACAGCTCGGGATTGGATTTACTTGGACCAAGACACCGGAAGAGCATCGTGAGGCTTTAAAAAAAGCATGGACATTGGCGAAAGCGAAATTAAGCGATTCAACAATTGACTTATTAGTATTGGATGAATTAAATAATGCATTAGCAATCTCTACGTTCCCCATTGAAGATGTTATGCCACTAGTAGAAGTGGTGGAGGCCATCAAAAATCGTCCTACCAATATGCATCTGGTAATCACAGGTCGTAGTGCTAAAACGGAACTGATAGAACTAGCAGATTTGGTCTCTACCATTGAGCCGTCTAAGCACTATTATAATGAAGGAATTCCTGCAGTAAAAGGTTTGGAATTTTAGAGAGGAAGTGCTTACATGCAAGCAAAGGCCATCATGATAGTCGGCACAGCCTCAGATGTGGGGAAAAGTTTAATCTGTACAGCCTTGTGTCGTATCTTTGCCAATCGAGGATATCGGGTAGCACCGTTTAAATCGCAAAATATGGCCCTTAACTCCTATGTAACAAAAGATGGTAAGGAAATCGGACGTGCTCAGGGCGTGCAGGCAGAGGCAGCACGAGTAATGGCTACAACTGATATGAATCCCATCTTGTTAAAACCAAAACAAGATATGGTTGCCGAGATTATTGTACACGGCAAGCGATATGCTGATATGGATGCAAGAGAATACCGAGAGAATTATGTGGAACAAGCTATGCCGATTGTTAAGGAAGCTTTGGCACGTTTACAAAACGAGTACGATGTTCTCATTTTAGAAGGGGCGGGTAGCCCTGCGGAGATTAATCTGAAGGACCGAGATATTGCCAACATGCGAATGGCTCATCTGGCAGATGCCGATGTGATTTTGGTTGCAGATATTGAACGTGGTGGAGTATTTGCCTCTATTATTGGGACACTAGCATTACTAGATGATGCGGAACGGGCAAGAATTAAAGGTTTTATCATTAACAAATTTAGGGGAAGACGCGATTTGTTGGACGATGGAGTGGAGTGGTTGGAACAGAAAACGGGTATCCCTGTTTTGGCCGTTTTACCCTACATGGAGGTTGAAATTGAGGCGGAAGATTCGCTAGCCTTATCCTCGCTTCGCTTTAAACAACCACAACTAGAGGAATTTCCTATCGATATCGCTATTCTTCGTTTGCCACGTATTTCGAATTTTACCGATTTTGATCCGTTGTTTGATGAACCAGAAACAGGCGTGCGATACGTACGTAATCGACGTGAGCTAGGACAACCCGATCTTGTGATTATTCCGGGTACAAAAAATACGGTAGATGACCTAGCGTGGCTGGAACAGGAAGGTATCGTTGAGGCCCTACATCAATTGCATAGTTCAGGTACGAGGATGTTTGGAATTTGTGGAGGCTTTCAAATGTTGGGTGAAAAGTTACTTGACCCAGACGGCGTAGAAGGGGACGGTAGTGCCCAAGAATGTGCTGGATTAGGCTTCCTACCTGTTGAAACGACATTTTGTCAGGAGAAACGAACCGTGCAAGTTAGCGGAGAGTTGCATCCAAAGGCACAGGAAATGCTGGGACTGCGGATTGTTGAAGTTGACCACGAGCAGGAGCATACCACCATGGAACAGGAAAGTAACTCGAAGAAAAGCCAGACTCTTCAAACACAAGTAACAGGATATGAAATTCATCTAGGAGAGACCTGTATAACGGATCGCTCCAGTTCTCCTTTCATTGTCTTACAGGACGGAAAACAGGACGGGGCCATTTCTAAAAATGGAAGAGCTAGTGGCACATACCTGCATGGGATTTTTCATAATCGACATTTTACCAGACAAGTCATTAATCTATTACGGCAGGAAAAAGGGTTACCGATCTTTACAGAAGAGGTCGTCACCGAGCAGATGAGACGTGAAAAAGCTTATGATCAACTAGGACAGCACGTGGAAAGCCACTTAAATATTAGTCATCTAGAAGCCTGGTTTGCAAAGAAAGATACTAATTAATTTCCAAAGGATGATGAACATGAACTGGAAATGGGTAGCAAGTAGCCGTTTGTTATGGTTATTGCCTGTGTTTGCTCTGTATTTTCTTGTGAATTCCCCTGAAAGTGCCTATGCTATGCATATTGCAGAAGGCTTCTTGCCTATCAAATGGGCGATCTTTTGGTGGGTAGTGTTTGTCCCGTTCTTTATCTGGGGACTTCGCTCCTTAATACGTTTGACGAACGACAAACCACAAGTGAAATTGTTATTAGCCTTGGCTGGTGCATTTAGCTTTGTATTATCCGCGCTTAAAATTCCATCCGTAACAGGTAGTAGCTCTCATCCAACAGGTACGGGACTTGGGGCCGTGTTATTCGGACCGCAAATTATGAGTGTTTTAGGTAGTATCGTCCTGCTATTCCAAGCGATTTTACTTGCTCATGGAGGATTGACCACATTAGGAGCCAACGCTTTTTCTATGGCTGTTGTGGGACCATTTGTCGGCTATGGCATTTATCGTTTACTAAATGGTATGCAGGTCAAGCAGGGAGTTAGCATTTTTTTCGCAGCTGCCTTGGCTGATTTAGCTACCTACATCACTACTTCGGTTCAATTATCATTGGCCTTTCCAGCGGCTACCGGTGGATTTGTAGCTGCATTCATAAAGTTTGGAACTATTTTTGCCGTCACCCAGATTCCGTTAGCCATTTGTGAGGGATTACTTACTGTAGTCGTGTGGAACTGGATTAGCGCGTATAACCGTCAAGAATTGCAAATGTTACTGAGCTTGCGAGGAGGTGCCAAATAATGAAACAAGTAGCGAAATGGAAAAACTTATTGTTACTTGCCCTCGTGGTGGTTATTGCTGTCATTCCACTGATGATGATCAAAGACTCGGAATTTGGAGGAGCAGATGGTCAGGCTGAGGAAGCGATTCAGGAACTGGCTCCCGAGTATGAGCCTTGGTTTCAACCGTTGATGGAAGTGCCTGGCTCCGAAACGGAGAGCTTGTTGTTCGCAGTTCAGGCAGCTATTGGAGCTGGTGTGATTGGTTATGCAATTGGATTTTTTAAAGGTCGCAAAAAGAGCGAAGCGGCGCCCGAAGTACAAGAATGAATCTCTGGATAGATCGGATAGCGTATCAAAATCGACTGCGGGATGTGTCTGCTCGTTTTAAAGCTGGATTCGCAGCAGGTATGCTCTTGCTTGCTTTGTGTGCAGATATGGAAATCCAAATTGCCATTTTTATCTGGATGAGTATCTGGATTGTAGGATATGCCAGTGTTCCTCTGCGTAGTTATCTTATTTTCGTAGGAGTAGCCGGCTTGTTTTTTATTAGTAGTACGCCTGCCCTATTAGTGGACGTTCAACGTTTGTCTGGATCAGCTACGGTAGGGGTAGAAACGAGCTGGCACTTGTTTACTATAGGTGATTGGTACGTCTTTATTGATCAACGTAATTTGTTTGTGATCGGTAAGTTGTTTAGCCGCACGTTGGGTGCTAGTGCTTGTTTTGCTTTTTTGTTGCTAACGACTCCTTTGGTTCAATTGCTCGACGTGTTGCGCGCATTACGAGTGCCTCCCATCATTGTTGAACTCATTATGTTGATGTATCGATTTTTATTTGTATTTTTCCAAACGGCACATGATTTATGGATTGCGCAAAAAGCACGGGGTGGACATGGGAGTTTTTCTGCCCAACTAAAGGACATGGGACGACTAGTTAGCCTGTTGTTTGCTAAAAGTATGCAACGGTACCAGTCATTAACTCATGGCCTTCTGGCGCGCGGATTCGATGGTGAATTGCAAGTGATTAGTATGGAAAAAGAGGTATATGTAAGGCGTTATCTAATTGAAGCAACGATTGGGGGAGCGTGCTGTGTAGCTCTGATTATATGGCACGCTCTTCTATAAGAGATAAGAATGGAAAAACGTGAGACTTGGAAATACCAGGTTTTCTTTACAACTAGGATAGGAGCGTGGCTCTTGTGGAAGCCTTGATCAGCTTGGAAAAAGTAAGTTATGCCTACGAACACAAGACAAATAGCCTCGCTCTAAAGGAGATAAGCCTACGTATCCCCGCAGGTAAGAAGAGCGTATTGCTTGGACATAATGGATCGGGTAAGTCTACTTTGTTTTTACAGGCAAATGGTATATACCGCCCAACAGTGGGAGAGCTGTACTACAAGGGAGAACCATACCGTTATGATCGCCGTTTTTTACAAGAGTTACGTAGCAAAGTAGGATTAGTGATGCAAGACCCGGAGCATCAATTATTGGCGGCTACGGTGGCTGAAGATCTTTCCTATGGGTTATGTAATCAGGGCCTGGCTGTTGATAAGGTTCGTGAGCGTGTGTTGGCCACAGCTGAAGCTTTTCAAATAACAGAATGGTTACATCTGCCACTGCATCAGTTAAGCTTAGGGCAAAAAAAGCTGGTGACTCTAGCAGGTGTTGTTGTATTGCAACCCGAGTTACTATTGCTTGATGAACCTACAGCTTATCTCGACAGCTATCATACACAGCTGTTCTTGACTCAATTGGAACAAATTCATCAGCAAGGAACCACCGTTGTCATGTCCACACATGATTTGGAGCTTGCTTATGCATGGGCAGATTGGGTGTTTGTTATGCATAGGGGGTCGCTTCTTTTGGAGGGAACCCCCCGAGAAGTTTTTCAGCAGAAAGATATGCTACGGCAAGTACAGCTAGGTATTCCTTTGCTTTACACCGTCTGGGAGGGCATGCAGCCATTCCTAAACGAGGAGCAACGTGCAACGTGGAAGGCACCAAGAACAGTAGAAGAATGGTGCAGCTATGCAGAGAGAATGAGTATGAGAGAAAAGGAACAGTTGCTGGTAACGAAAAGATAGAAGACATAGAGTAAAAGCCAGGAAAAGGGTCAGTTTGAGCAGTAAAAAATTTATACGGTTATCTATGTAGTAAAAGGCTAGCAAACGACCATACGGTCATTTACTAGCCTTATTTTTGTCTCTTCTTATGTAGGAAGAATGATTACTTAACAGCTTCTTTCAATTCTTTACCTGCTTTGAAGGCTGGCAATTTGCTTGCTGGGATTTCGATTTCTTCGCCAGATTGAGGGTTGCGGCCTTTACGAGCAGCGCGTTCGCGTACTTCAAAAGTACCAAAGCCCATCAATTGAACTTTTTCTCCATCTTTTAGTGCGCCAGTGATTGCTTCGAATACGGCATCAACCACTTGTCCAGCATCTTTTTTTGTTAATTCAGCTGTTTCAGCTACTTTTGCAATCAGTTCTGTCTTGTTCATTTTCTTACCTCTTTTCTTTAAAAAACTACTACTCATCATACCAAAAATTCCTTTATTAGAACAGTAAAAAAGCAGAGAAACCCTTAAAAAATCACCTTTTTTTTCAAAAAAGGACGAAACAAAGGATAAAATTTTTGGTTTGCTTCTATTTTTACCAAATTTTACTTGTTACAAACCTAAAAATAAACGAAAAGAAAACGAAATAAGAATATACCGACCAATCGACCAACCGCGCAAAAAGCTGGCAATGGATGTCCAACTCATTTATGGGATAACAAAATGATGAAAGATCAAAAAGAGCATGTGGGTCATATAACACTCGCATGCTCTTCTTGCTTATTCTTTTGGAAGCAATCTATCTATACAAAAAAAAACGGACAAAAGAATAGGCCCATCTACTTTCTTTTATCTTAAATATGTCATGTACTTTACATGTATCTGATATGTTTTTATCAAGAGCTTGAGAGTATCATCTAGACTTAAAGCATATCCGTACAGGATTAATAAGGCTTCCAGCGTAGGCGACTTGCTTGACGAAAACGATTCTCCACTTCTTCCCAGTTGACGATGTTCCACCAGGCTTTGATATAATCAGCTCTTTGACTACGATATGAGAGGAAGTAGGCATGCTCCCATACATCGAGAACTAATAAGGGGACTACATCCCACTGGGATAAATTTTGATGTTTTTCCGCTTGTAAAATTTCCAAGTGATGGGAGCGCGGGGACCAGACGAGAATGGCCCAGCCATTACCTTCTACTTTTTCAGCTGCTTGTGAGAAATGTTGCATGAATTTTTCAAAGGAACCGAAGTAACTATTAATGTGAGAAGCTAACTCTCCAGTTGGCACACCACCACCATCTGGACGCATAACAGACCAAAAAATGGTATGCAAGTAATGACCAGCTCCATGAAACGCCGCTTCTCCTTCCCAGAATTTAATCAGATTATAATCTCCCGTTTCGCGAGCTTGGGCCATCATGTTTTCAGCTTTGTTCAAGTTGTTTACATAATTGCGATGTAAAATATTATGGTGAATGCGCATTGTTTCTCCATCAATATATGGCTCTAACGCGTCGTAAGAATAGGGGAGAGGTGGAAGTGTATGACCGCCAATTGGTACGGCTGAATCTGAATAGGTGGTGTCTGACATGACAGGAATAATAGCTGGTTTTGTGGGTGGGTCTGACTTCGATTTTCGTGGAAAGCGGTCTTTTGCCTGAGTGTTTGCTTGCTTTTCCTCCTTTTTTTTGTCCTCTTCTGTCTTACGATTTTGGACGAGACGGAGTAGGTCATGGAAGTGCTGCTGAATGTCTTCAGCTTGGGAAGCTAGTTTAGCAATCTCTTTCTCTCGGTCCTCTTTATCCTGGTAATAGTTGGCTTTGCGTCCCACTTCGCTAAAGGCCACATGGAATTTATGCAAATCGCGCTTCATTTCCGCACAATGAGGATTTTGACGCAGGTAATCGACCCATTGTCGGCCCCATTCGCTCCAATCTTGGAGATGCTGTATTTGGTGGTTCAAGGGAATTCCTCCTTCAACTTTCTTGCTGTATACCTTATGATGATAAATGCCTACAGGTTCAAAATTTTTTGTCTGGTTTATTACATATGTGTCATTACACAGGGCCTGGGATCGGCATATGGTAAAAAAGGGACTCTGACTTCAAAGGAGCTAACATCAATGAATGGAAAAGAAACCATCGGGATTATAGATTCAGGTGTAGGCGGATTGACCGTAGTAAAAGAAGTGATGCGGCAATTACCGCGTGAAAAGATTGTCTATTTTGGCGATAATGCCCGTTGTCCATATGGTTCACGCGATTCCAAAGAGATTCGCACATATACGAATCAAATGATCCAATTTGTCTCTCAATTTCAATTAAAGGCGTTGGTGATCGCTTGTAATACGGCTGCTGCGGTGGTATTGCATGAAGCGAAGGAACGAATGAAGTTGCCGGTTATTGGAGTAATCGAACCAGGAGCGCGTGCTGCCATTTCTGCATCTCGTACGGGGCGTATCGGGGTTATTGGTACAGAGATGACCATCCGTACAGGGGCTTATCTACAAGCAATGCGCCGTATTAATCCTGAACTGTACGCAGTTGGAATGGCATGTCCGGCGTTTGTCCCATTAGTTGAACAACAACGTCTACATACAGAGGATGCTCGGCGAATCGTAGCAGAGACCCTGAAACCTTTCCGCTTTGAAGAACTTGATACATTGATTTTGGGATGCACGCATTATCCTTTACTTGCGCCACTCATTCAGGAGGCGTTGGGAGATGGTATTACATTGATTAATTCAGCAGAAGAAACTGCTCGTGAACTAAGTGCTATGTTGTCTATGCAAGGACTATTGAATGAGCAACAGGAAATAGAACCCAAACAGCATCTGTTCTATACAAGTGGTGATAAGCAGGTGTTCCAGCAGATTGGAGAAGAGTGGCTGGAATGTTCGTTGAACGTACAGCAGCACATGCTGGAGCATGCGAATTCGTCCTTGTAGGTTTTTAAATGAAGCAGGGTATGTATGTGTACATGGGATATTTGAAAAAGCGGTGCACAAAACAGGTCAGTTCCTTGTAGTAATAAAGGGACTGATTTTCTTTTCTAATGACCATATTTTTGAAAGTATTAGGCGCGAGAGGTACTAGGCTTCTCCTTAACAGAGCTTCAACATTTTATCAGTTTGAAGGAATAGATGGAGCAAGCGTACGAGGAAGAAAATGAGCAAGCGCCAAATCATGCTGGTAAGCTTCGGCAGAGCGAGAAGTAGACAACGTAGAGCTTCAATAAGATGTATATACAACTATATATAGATAACATGATAAAAAATAAGGAGTGTAAGAAAGTTGGAGTGTTGCAATTGTCATCTTTTGTATGAACATTACCTCTGAGAGAAATATGTCTAAGAAAGTTTGCTAGTTTTGAGATTTCTTTGACCAAGGAGGAATAAACCCAAGCCCTGCTCGTATACATGGTAGTACAAAGTGTCAACGAGGAGGATATGGGATGAAAAAAAGACCTATCGGGAAGATGACAGCGGTTGTTGGGTTGAGCGCGATACTGATGACAGGATGCGGGCTGTTTGGTCCAGCCAAGGAAACCAGTGCCCCTATACAGGCCCCATCCATTACAGGTGTAGATCCTAATCCATTACAGATAACAACAGAACAGACTGGCACGGAGGCGGAGGGAGCAGTTACCCAAACGGCAAGGCGTACCGTTTATTTGCAAGATACCAATGGTTTTGTTGTCCCAGTCTCCTTGATTTTGCCCAAAGCAGAAGGTCCCGCAAAGCAAGTATTAGGCTATATGGTAAAGGGTGGTCCCGTGGAAACGGTGAAGCCAGAAGGATTTGAGGCTCTTTTGCCGGAAGGAACGAAAATTCTCGGCATGTCGATTAAAGAAGGAAAAGCAACAATTGAATTCTCGTCCGAGTTTAAAAATTATAAAGCTACTGATGAACAAAAAATTCTAGATGCGATTACTCGGTCCATGACAGAATTTGATACAGTTAAAGACATTGCCATCTGGGTGAATGGGCAAGCACTAAACGAGATGCCTGTGAATGGTACTCCTATTTCATTATTGAACCGACAAAAGGGCATTAACACGGAGCTGGTAGAAGGAGCGCATCCTGGAAGAACATCTGCGATAACGGTATATTTTCAAAGTCAATTAGATGATAAACGAACCTATTTTGTTCCAGTGACTCGTCTGATCCCAGAAACCCAAGATGTGTCGAAAGCGGCCGTTGAAGAGTTGATAAAAGGGCCGAAAGAAGGCTCACCATTATTTAGCTCGTTGCTACGAACTACAAAGGTACTTGGAGTAGAGCAACAAAAGGATACAGTGGTCGTTAATTTAAGCAGTGATGTTCTAAAGTTTGATAAAGGGAAGGAAGCAAACCCTGAAGCGATGGAATCACTAGTGTTGTCTTTAACGGAGAATACAGGCATTAAAAAGGTGCAGGTTCAGGTGGAAGGTAAACCACTGGAACATGCAGGTACGATGAAATTTGACCAGCCTGTAACGAGACCGATTCAAATTAATGCCTTTGAATTGTAAGATAACATCCACGTCTCGGGGCGTGGATGTTTATTTATAGGGCATCTAGCCTCTCAGCAAGTGGAGCTTTCGTGTTGTACTTGGTTTTCTTTTTGATAAATCGGGCATGCTCTTGTGAGAATCAGATTGAAAAACTGGCAGTTCATGGTGTGCCTTGGTATACTGATTGAAGGCTTTGTGTCTAAACGTAACTATTCGGGTAACAACCAGTAAATAAGCACAGCGACATGATAACGAATCTGAAAATATGTAGGAGGTCTTTTATGAGATTGGATGGACGTTCGAGCGACCAATTGCGTCCCGTTAAAATTACCCGTAATTACATCAAGCATGCAGAAGGTTCTTGCTTGATTGAGGTAGGCGATACCAAGGTAATTTGTACGGCGACGTTAGAAGAAAAAGTACCTCCGTTTATGCGAAACGGTGGAAAAGGCTGGATTACAGCTGAATATTCTATGTTGCCTCGTGCAACAGAAACACGTAATGCCCGCGAATCTTCTAGAGGCAAGGTTGGAGGACGTACGATGGAGATTCAACGTCTGATTGGCCGTGCACTCCGTTCTGTAGTGAAATTAGAAGCGATGGGGGAACGTACAATTTGGTTAGATTGTGACGTTATTCAGGCAGATGGCGGTACTCGTACTGCTTCTATTACCGGTGCATTTGTAGCAATGGTAGATGCTATGAATAGATTAGTGACTGCTGGCACTTGGAAAGAGCTACCGATCACAGATTTCCTAGCTGCTACTTCCGTAGGTGTAGTAGAGGGTAAACCGGTGTTGGATCTGAATTATAAAGAGGATTCGTCTGCGATGGTGGATATGAATGTCATAATGACAGGCGCAGGTAAATATGTAGAGTTGCAAGGGACGGGGGAAGAATCTCCGTTTAGCACAGAGGAATTAATGCAATTACTTGCTTTGGGTCAAAAAGGTGTTCAAGACCTCATTGAGCTACAAAAAGAAGTACTAGGAGAAGTAAAACTCCACGGCAAAGCGTAACTTTCGAGCTTACATAGTTGATTAAACCCGAAAAGCGGACTTATTCACAAATCTGCTGTTCGGGTTTTTAAATAATCGGCACGAAAAAATTAATCTATGGATGAAAATGTGTGGAAGGATGAAAAAACTCTAGGTTGTATTTTGTACATTTTAATAAGATTGGAAAGATGAATTTTTACATTGCATACGATATAATGTGGGGTAATACATAGGTAATACAGAAAATGGAATAAAGAATAGCTTCTTATCACGAAAGCGGGGGACGAGCATGAGTGAACAAACATCAAAGAAAAAAGTGGTGTTAGCCACTAGAAATCAAGGGAAAGTTCGCGAATTCAACCGATTGTTTGTCGCATTGAATCTGGAGGCAGTCAGTGTATCGGATTTTCCGGATGCACCCGAGGTAGAAGAAGATGGCGAAACGTTTGAAGCCAATGCCCTCAAAAAAGCAAAAACAATCTCAGAATTGTTAGGACTACCAGCAATCGGGGATGATTCTGGCTTAGAGGTAGATGCATTAGATGGTGCGCCAGGAGTTTATTCTGCACGTTTTGCAGGAGAAAAGGCTACAGATGAAGAAAACTATCAAAAACTGTTAACCGAACTCGCAGATGTTCCGATGAAAGATCGAACAGCTCGCTTCCGTTGTACACTAGCTTATGTAGTACCAGGCCAAGAGCCAGTTATTGCGACTGGAACTTGTGAAGGGGCCATCGCACATGCGCCGTCCGGTTCCAACGGTTTTGGTTATGATCCTATCTTTTTTGTACCAAGTCAGTTATGCACGATGGCAGAGTTGGCACCTGAACAGAAAAATGTAATCAGTCATCGGGCCATCGCCATGCAGGGTTTGCTAGAAAAACTGAGGGAGAGATAGGCGTGAGCATTCTCATCATCAGCGACACACATGGGCAAGTCAAAGAGGTACAAGACGTGGTGGATCGCCACCCAGCAGATCTAATTTTGCATTGTGGAGACTTCTGTGTCGACCAGAAGCAAGCACCATTTTCAGGAATGCAGCTCGTGCAAGGAAACTGTGATTTTGAACCAGTTGCTAAAGATCGAGTTACACACTGGAAAGATTTAATCATTTACCAGACGCATGGACATCTGTACGATGTTAAAAGCTCACTGATGAAGTTGCACTATCGTGCTGAAGAAGTGGGAGCGAACATTGTGTTGTTTGGACATTCCCATTTTCCAGTATGTGAAGTGGAGAGGGGTATTTTGTTCATTAACCCTGGTAGTTTAATGATGCCGCGTGGTTTTCGGACTCCTACATACGCTGTTCTAGATCAAACAGGTACCGATGATTTCCATATTCAGGTACAGGTGCACTTCTACGATCGACAAGGACAAGAAATTTCTGAACGCGGTGGTCAATTTTTGACGCGACGCTGATTTCTTGAAATTTATTTGTTATGTGATATACTGAAATGGTTATAATGGCAGGTAAATTGCTTCTTAATGACATAGATAGTTTCTGTGTGGGTGAGGCAATGTTTTCTGGATTTAATCTAGGAGGGGAAGTTTAAGTGGTAGCAAAATGGGAAAAGTTAGAGAATAACCAGGGGGTTTTGACGGTAGAAGTTGATGCCGATCAAGTAAACCTTGCTCTGGATGAAGCATTTAAAAAGGTAGTAAAAAAAGTGAACGTGCCTGGATTCCGTAAAGGTAAAGTACCTCGCAAAATGTTCGAAAATCGCTTCGGCGTTGAGTCTTTGTACCAAGATGCATTGGACATTCTACTTCCAAAAGCATACGGACAAGCTGTTCGTGAAGCAGGTATCGATCCTGTTGATCGTCCAGATGTTGACGTAGAACAAATGGAAGCTGGTCAAAAATTGGTTTTCAAAGCAACGGTTACTGTAAAACCTGAAGTGAAATTGGGCGACTACAAAGGTCTTTCTGTTGAAGAGAAAGATTTCACTGTAGGAGAAGATCAAGTGAAAGAAGAATTAGAGCGTCTACAAGCTCGTCACGCTGAACTGGTAACAGTTGAAGAAGGCACAGCTACAAATGGCGATTCTGCAAACATTGATTTCGAAGGATTCCAAGATGGAGTTGCATTCGAAGGCGGTAAAGCAGAAGACTATTCTTTGGAACTTGGAACAGGAACATTCATCGCTGGTTTTGAAGAGCAAGTCGTAGGTATGGCGATTGGGGAAGAGAAAGAAGTTACTGTTACTTTCCCAGAAGAATACCATTCTCCAAACCTTGCAGGTAAAGAAGCTGTCTTCAAAGTAAAATTGAACAGCCTAAAACGTAAAAATTTACCTGAGTTGGACGATGAATTCGCGAAAGATGTAAGCGAATTTGACACGTTGGAAGAATACAAAGCTGATCTGAAAGCTAAATTAGAAGAAAAAACTGAAGCGGATAAGAAAAACCATATCCGTGAGCAATTGGTTCTAAAAGCTACAGAGAACGCTGAGATCGAAATTCCAGATGTTATGATTGAGTCAGAGCTTGATCAAATGGTTAAAGAGTTTGAGCAACGCTTGCAAATGCAAGGTATGAACCTTGAATTGTACTACCAATTCTCTGGTACTGATGAATCGGCTCTTCGTGATCAAATGCGTAAAGACGCAGTGTTGCGCGTACGCACAGCATTGGTTCTTGAAGCAATCGCTAAAGCAGAAAATCTTGAAACAAATGAAGAAGATGTAAATCAAGAACTTGAGCAATATGCGAAGATGTATGGTCGTCCTGCTGACGAACTTAAGAAAATCTTTGGTGCTCAAGACGGACTTGCTGGTTTGTACCGCGAAATCTTAACTCGTAAAGTTGTAGATTTGTTGGTTGCAGAAAGCAAATAAACTGCATAACCTTAAATATGGGCGCAAGGCACGAACGTTTTTTCGTGCCTTGTTTTCTCAGATAAAGGAAGCAGAAATGAGTGAAGGAGGCCATCCCTTATGCTGATCCCTATGGTCGTAGAGCAAACTAACCGCGGAGAACGTGCGTACGATATTTATTCACGTCTATTAAAAGACCGTATCATATTCCTAGGAAGCGAGATTGATGATGAAATAGCAAATGCTGTAGTAGCACAATTGTTATTCCTCGAGTCCGAAGAGTCAGGAAAAGACATCAGCCTATACATAAATTCTCCAGGCGGTTCTGTAACCGCAGGCATGGCGATTTATGACACCATGCAATTTATCAAATCGGACGTTTCCACGATTTGCATCGGCATGGCGGCCAGCATGGGTGCGGTACTTTTGGCAGCAGGCGCGAAAGGTAAGCGCTATGCGTTGCCAAACAGTGAAGTGATGATTCATCAACCGCTGGGTGGTGTTCGTGGTCAAGCGGAGGATATTCGTATTCACGCTGATTGGATTATCAAAACAAAGCGTCAATTAAATGAGATTTTGGCAGAAAGAACAGGTCAACCTTATGAAGTGATTGACCGCGATACAGATCGCGATAACTTCATGTCTGCTGAGGAAGCGAAAAACTACGGGTTAATTGACAGTGTGATCGAACGCCGTTAAGGGGCCATCCTGTGCTAGGCTGAAAAAATCATCGACGTGAGGTGAAAAAACATGTTCAAATTTAATGACGATAAAGGTCAATTGAAATGCTCTTTCTGCGGAAAGTCTCAAGAGCAAGTGCGTAAGCTTGTAGCTGGTCCTGGTGTTTACATTTGTGACGAGTGTATTGAGCTTTGCAATGAGATCGTGCAAGAAGAGTTAGGAACCGATGAAGAAATCGATATGAAGGAAATTCCAAAACCATTGGAAATCCGTAATATCCTAGATGATTACGTTATCGGACAAAATCAAGCTAAGAAATCTTTGGCTGTTGCTGTATATAACCACTACAAACGCATTAATTCTGGTGCGAAAATCGAGGACGTGGAATTATCTAAATCCAATATCGTTCTGATTGGGCCAACAGGTAGTGGTAAAACGTTGTTAGCTCAAACGCTAGCTCGTATCCTAAATGTACCGTTCGCGATTGCTGATGCTACATCATTAACTGAAGCAGGGTATGTAGGGGAAGATGTTGAGAACATCTTGCTAAAACTTATTCAAGCTGCCGATTATGATGTAGAAAAAGCTGAGAAAGGGATTATTTATATTGACGAGATCGATAAAGTGGCTCGTAAATCTGAGAATCCTTCTATCACGCGTGACGTTTCAGGGGAAGGCGTACAACAAGCTTTGTTGAAAATTCTGGAAGGCACAGTAGCGAGCGTACCTCCGCAAGGTGGACGTAAGCATCCGCATCAGGAATTCATTCAAATCGATACCTCCAATATCTTGTTCATTTGCGGTGGTGCTTTTGATGGCATCGAACAAATCATCAAGCGCCGTATTGGTAAAAAGGTAATTGGTTTTGGTTCCGAAATGGTGGAAGGCGTGAAGTCCGACTTGAAACAAGGCGAATACCTGAAATACGTATTGCCTGAAGATCTGCTTAAATTCGGTCTGATACCTGAGTTTGTAGGTCGTTTGCCGGTACACGCAACGTTGGAACCATTGGATGAGGAGACGCTGGTACGTATTTTGACAGAGCCAAAGAATGCTTTGATCAAACAATACCAAAAGCTGCTTAGCCTAGACGGAGTAGAGTTGGAGTTTACAGAAGGTGCTTTGTCTCAAATCGCTAAGGAAGCGATCAAGCGTAACACCGGTGCTCGTGGTCTACGTGCGATTATTGAACAAATCATGCTAGATATGATGTATGAGCTTCCATCTCGTGAAGACGTGGAGAAGTGCCTGATTACCGAAGAAGTGGTTAGCGAAAAAGTGAAGCCACAACTGAAGAATAAAGAAGGCGACATCATTCAATCTGCGTAACTATTCGTTGAAAATCATGATAAAAAGGTGCTATGTTCTTTTGAACAGGCACCTTTTTTGATGGCCAAAAAACAGTCCATCATGTATCGAGGTAAGCCATATGTAGTTGTTTTACAGCTTGCTATGTAGGATACTGATGCAAAAGAAAGCAATGTTACTAATGGAGCCTAAGTAGATATCCTAAAAGGTTGTTTAACGTTCCTGTTTACTCTCCCATTCACTAGGTAATACTACTTTATATAGTTTTTGGAGGCACTACCAGCATTACTTGGGAGGGTATAGAATTGGAATATACAACAGTCATAGTAGGGGCTATTGAGCTTGTCGTAGGGATCATTATAGGCATCTACTTTTTTAATTTGCTAAAGATGCAACGAACAACAAAGGTTTCAACTGACAAGGAATCTCGTAAAGAGGTAGATCATTTACGAAAAATGAAAATGGTTGCATTGACTGAGCCATTGTCTGAGAAAACACGACCTAGCAAGCTAGAAGATATCGTTGGACAACAGGATGGGCTAAAAGCGTTGCGAGCAGCATTGTGCGGACCTAATCCTCAACATGTTATTATTTATGGGCCTCCCGGGGTAGGGAAGACAGCAGCCGCACGTGTGGTGTTGGAAGCTGCCAAAAAAAGCTCCCTTTCTCCTTTTAAGCTAGATGCAAAATTTGTGGAGATTGATGCGACGATTGCTCGATTCGATGAACGTGGCATCGCTGATCCTCTAATTGGCTCGGTGCATGATCCAATCTATCAGGGTGCGGGTTCTATGGGACAAGCTGGTATTCCGCAACCAAAACCAGGTGCTGTTACCAAGGCACATGGAGGGATTTTGTTCCTAGATGAAATAGGCGAGCTACATTCGGTACAGATGAATAAATTGCTAAAAGTGCTAGAAGACCGAAAAGTGATGCTGGAGAGCGCTTATTACAGCGAGGATAATAACCAAATTCCTGCCCACATTCATGAAATTTTTCAATATGGCCTGCCAGCGGATTTTCGTTTAGTCGGAGCGACGACCCGTACACCAGAGGAAATACCACCTGCCTTGCGTTCGCGTTGCTTAGAGATTTTTTTTCGGCCATTACAGCCTAATGAAATTGGAAGCATTGTTTCAAATGCCATGCAAAAAATGCAAATTCAGGTAGTGGATGAGGCTATTTCAGTGATAGAGCGTTATGCTACCAATGGACGGGAAGCAATTAATACATTACAGATAGCTGCTGGAATTTGTATGACAGAAGGCCGTGAGATTGTCACCACTCAAGACGTGGAATGGGTGGTTCATAGCAGTCAAAAATCGCCACGTCAGGAGAAACAGGTTCATGAACCGGCGCAAATTGGTGTGATTAATGGGCTGGCTGTCTATGGTCCTAATATGGGAACTGTGATGGAGCTGGAGGTAACAGCCTCACTAGCGCCAATTAAGGGCGCAGGTAGACTTATTTTGACTGGTTTAGTGGAAGAGGAGGAGTTGGGTAGTCCTAGCCGTACAATCCGCCGTAAATCCATGGCAAAGGGCTCCATTGATAATGTATTAACTGTTCTGCACCGATTAGGCATTCAGCCATATGATTACGATTTACACATAAATTTTCCGGGTGGTGTGCCTGTGGATGGTCCTTCCGCAGGTTTGACGATCGCGATTGCTATCTTCTCAGCTATCAAGGAAAGACGGATTGACAATTTGTTGGCTGTTACAGGCGAGGTTAGTATACATGGGAAAGTGAAACCAGTCGGGGGCGTGGTTGCCAAGGTAGAAGCGGCTCGTCAGGCAGGCGCTAAACGTGTTTTTATCCCAGCAGAGAACTGGCAGACGATCTTTACCGATGTGGAGGGCATCGAAGTAATCGCGATCCATCATGTAGAGGAAGCAATACACATGGCATTCGTAGATGAAGGAGCTTTGGATCAAATCGTTGAGGAAGAACAGGGAGAAGAAACTTATGTACCGCCATTTAGTGTACCTGTACAAGTGGAAGGGATTCAGCCAGGTGGTTTGCCGCTGTAACAACCAAAATAAATATAGTTAGTGAGTTTTTTACACATAGGCTCCGTCCCTATATGGTTTGACGGAGCCTATCTCTATCCTTTACTTTACAATCAAAGTGCATGAAAGAGCAGAAGCTTCTATGAAAGATTAGGAATTTTTGGGTATAATAAAAACTGCTCATCATCGTGTATGTTACGAATGTTTCAGTGAGAGGCGTGCTGTGTAAGCAAATGCATGTGGTCATTAGACATTGGGTATCATTTTGCGATACAATGAGACGATACCGTCTTTCGGACATTATATAAGAGAGATATCGTGGCCTTAGAAATGGGAGGTGCTTGGTCATGAGTGAACATACAGGATCCCGTGAAATACCACTGCTTCCGCTTCGTGGTTTATTGGTTTATCCAAGCATGGTGTTGCATTTGGATGTCGGACGTGAAAAATCCGTAAAAGCTCTAGAAAGAGCAATGGTAGATGATAATTATATTCTGTTGTCTACACAAGAAGATGTGCAGGTAGAAGAACCGGATACAGAACAAATCTATTTGGTAGGTACCGTTGCACGAGTCAAGCAGATGTTAAAACTGCCTAATGGAACTATTCGCGTATTAGTGGAAGGCTTAGAGCGTGCCACGATTAATGAATATCTGCAAAAAGATGAATACTACTATGTTTCGATTACATATTTACCTGAAACAAGGGAAAATGAAAATGAAATCGAAGCTATGGTACGAACGGTTTTGCAGCAATTTGAGCAGTACATCAAAATTTCTAAAAAAGTGTCCCCTGAGACGCTTAGCTCCGTTAGTGATATTGAAGAAGCCGGTCGCATGGCGGATGTCATTGCATCCCATTTGCCGCTCAAGATGAAGGATAAGCAAGACGTACTAGAAGCAGTAGATGTGCATCATCGTCTGGAAATCTTGCTCAACATCTTAAACAATGAGCGTGAAGTGCTGGAGCTAGAACGCCGTATTGGTCAACGAGTTAAGAAGCAAATGGAAAAAACCCAAAAAGAATATTATCTGCGTGAACAGATGAAGGCAATTCAGAAGGAACTAGGCGAGCGTGACGGGCGCAATGGAGAAATGGATGATCTACGTGAACAGTTGCTACAGTCTGATGCCCCTGAACGTATCAAGGTCAAGCTGGAAAAAGAGCTTGATCGCTTAGATAAGATGCCAGCTACTTCTGCAGAAAGCAGTGTGGTTCGTACTTACATTGACACATTGCTCTCTTTGCCATGGACGAAAAAGACAGAAGATAATCTGGATATTGCTCATGCCGAAGCGATTTTGGATGAAGATCACTATGGTCTTGAAAAGCCGAAAGAGCGTATCCTAGAGTATCTTGCTGTTCAAAAATTGGTAAGTGAGTTGAAAGGGCCAATTCTGTGCCTTGTCGGTCCCCCGGGTGTCGGTAAAACCTCGTTGGGTCGATCTATCGCAAGAGCGATGGGCCGCGAGTTTATCCGTATCTCGCTTGGTGGTGTACGTGATGAAGCTGAAATTCGTGGGCACCGTCGTACCTATGTAGGAGCGATGCCAGGCCGAATCATTCAGTCAATGCGTCAAGCGGGTACAGTCAATCCGGTTATTTTGCTCGATGAGATTGATAAGCTCGCGAGTGATTTCCGTGGAGATCCAGCATCTGCATTATTGGAAGTACTTGATCCGAATCAAAACGATAAATTTAGCGATCATTACGTAGAAGAAACCTATGATTTGTCCAATGTTATCTTTTTAACAACGGCAAATACACTACACACTATACCAAGACCATTGCTAGATCGGATGGAGACTATCGAAATTTCCGGTTATACCGAGTTGGAAAAATGGCATATTATGCAAGATTATCTCCTGCCTAAAAACATAAAATCGCATGGGATTACGAAAGAGAAGCTACAAATTTCTGAGGATGCCATGATGAAGGTGATTCGTCAGTATACACGTGAAGCAGGGGTACGTAACTTGAACCGTGAAGCGGCTAATCTATGCCGTAAAGCTGCCAAAATCATTGTAAGTGGAGAGAAAAAGCGTGTGGTCGTGACACCGAAGACCTTAGAAAACCTGCTTGGTAAACCACGATTCCGCTATGGTTTAGCAGAGAAAGAAGACCAAATCGGGTCTGTTACTGGATTAGCTTGGACTCAGGTAGGTGGCGATACCTTAAACGTGGAAGTAAGTGTTTTCTCGGGGAAAGGTACATTGACGTTAACAGGACAATTAGGCGATGTAATGAAAGAGTCGGCACAAGCAGCTCTCAGCTATATCCGTTCTCGTGCTGGTCAATGGGACATTACGCAGGACTTCTTGGATAAAAATGATATCCATATTCACGTACCAGAAGGAGCGATTCCAAAGGATGGCCCTTCCGCAGGGATTACGATGGCAACTGCTTTGTTATCAGCCATGACAAATATTCCTGTGCGTAAAGAAGTGGGTATGACAGGTGAGATTACGTTACGTGGTCGTGTTTTGCCGATTGGTGGATTGAAAGAAAAAGTGCTTTCTGCCCATCGTGCTGGCTTAACCACCATCATCTTGCCAATTGAAAATGAGAAAGACTTGGAAGATATTCCAGACAGTGTGAAAAATGATATGACGTTCCATCCTGTAGAACACATGGATGACGTTATCAAATATGCTTTCGTGCAAGGGAAAATGGTGAAAAAGAAATGAAGATTACTTCAGCAGAATTTATTATCAGCGCCGTAGGACCTCTACAATACCCGAAGGATCGCCTGCCAGAAATTGCTCTGGTGGGTCGTTCCAATGTAGGTAAATCATCTTTAATCAATAAAATGTTAAGTCGTAAAGCAATTGCGCGGACAAGCTCTCGTCCGGGGAAAACTCAGACGCTTAACTATTTTAAGGTGAACAATCAAATGTACTTTGTTGACTTTCCGGGTTATGGATATGCGAAGGTTTCTAAATCCATTAAGTCAACATGGGGAGGCATGATCGATGCCTACCTGAGTCAACGAGAAGAGCTAAAATTCGTTGTTCAATTGGTAGATATTCGTCATGCACCTTCTAAAGAGGATGTTGGCATGTATGAATACTGCAAAGAGCTTGGTATCCCTACCATCGTGGTAGCAACAAAAGGGGACAAAATTTCTCGCGGTAAATGGTTACAACATCTAAAAGTAATTCGCCAAACTTTGAATTTCCAGTCAACGGATTCACTCGTTGTCTTTTCGACGGAAATGGGACAAGGTAGAGATGAATTATGGGGGGAAATTCTACGTAGGCTAAAAGGTAAGCAGGAACCTACGGAAGAATCAGCCCATATACTGGAAGATACTGAGTAACATCAGAAAAAGATACAGGTAGTAAAGCACCAGCAGCTTAGATATAGACAACAGCTTCCCGAGGAGGAGAAAGGATGTCTTCACAAGGATTTGCATTACGGGGACTTATTGAAGGGTTTTACGGTAAGCCATGGTCGCATGAAGAACGGCTCGATATGTTGCACTTCATCAGTCGGCACGGCTTTAATGCCTATTTTTATGCGCCCAAAGATGATGCGATCCTGCGCGATGATTGGCAGTTGCATCATTCTCCCGCCCAAATGCGTCTCATCTCGGAGCTGATTACGGAGGCACATTCGGTTGGATGTGCCTTTTATTATTGTCTCAGTCCAGGGATGAGCATGCAGTATGCTAACTCTAAACACGTAGATAGATTAATAGAGAAGTACCAGCATCTTCTTTATAGTGGAGTGACGAGATTTGCTTTGTTATTTGACGATATTCCACAAGAGTTAATGCACAAAAGTGATCAAGAAACTTTTGTCCATTTGGCAGAGGCACATGTGCAGATTACGCTTACGGTATGGAACAAATTAAAAGAGGATGGAAAAGATGACATTCATCTTGTCGTATGCCCCACGGTCTATCACGGAAGAGGGAACGAAGCGTATATTACCTATCTGGGCCAACATTTACCAGTGGAAATTGATCTGTTTTGGACGGGAAGATTTGTTTGCTCTCCATATTTGACAGAGGCAGACTCTCACTATTTTTTTAACCAGACGGGACACTACCCATTTTATTGGGATAATTATCCGGTTAATGATCTGGCGATGGCGAACGAGCTACACATTGGCCCTTTGCAAAATAGGGATGCTACCCTATATCGTTCTGCCACTGGATATGTAGCTAATGCAATGGAATACCCAGAAAGCTCCAAAATTCCTATCATTACGATCGGAGAGTATTTAACCCATCCAGATTCCTACGATCCTGAGGAAGCCTTTCAGCGCGCTGTTAAAGAAGTAGTGGGTCTTGAGGATTTTAACGCATTCCTTCTGTTTGCTGATCATGTACGTGCCTCGTTTTTATGCGATGAGGAAGCACCGCAGTTACTTGAGAAATTACATCAGTTTCGCTATCACTTTTTTCATGGCGATCAACAGAAAGCTGTGAAAATCTTGGAGAATACCTTTTCTGAGATGGAGAGTTCTGCTCATCATTTACTAAACGGCATGCAAAACGAGAGGTTGTACAAGGAAATTAAAGGATGGCTCAAAAAGTATGCATGCTGGGCTAAATTAGGTAAGACGGCAACCCGTTTAATTGATGCTGGCCGGAAGGGACAGACTCTACGTGCAGTCTTCTATTTTTTACGAATGAGACGAAGCTTGCGGCAAGCAGAGAAGCTACCTGAGAAGGTAAGTAGCAATGTGATGAGTCTTATGGTAGAGGCACTTAGCTTGGAAGTACGCAATTATCAAACGTGGAAACGACGTGTATAGAATAAGAAAGCAAAATCAAACGGGCACCTTCCAGCTATACTAAGGAGGATGTCTGTTTGATTTTTAGAAGGAACATAATTAGTTCCAAGTGACGAAGCGGGGTGTACCACTAGGCGGACATTTTTGCCTTCAGGTTGCGTAGCCATAACGGAATGGGGAGTTCTGAGCACAGCATACCACTAAGAATTAAAGTGCAACCGATCAACTGTTTGATCGTCAACAGCTCATGAATCCACAGATAGGATGTTAATGCAGCAAATACTGGCTCCAAGGCAAAAATAAGTGCTACATGTGTTGGAGACGTGTCCTTTTGAAAGGCAGTCTGCGCTAAAAACGCGAGAGCTGTGGCAGGGATCGCTGTGATGAATAGCGCCCATAAAACCTTAGGGTGACCAATGATTGCAGGATCAAATACAGTTTGCCAGTCTTCAAACAGAAGGGAATAGCTCATGCTAAAAAATGAGACGGTAAACAACTGTATAATCACTAATGGCATCGTAGAAAATTTGGGTGAATAACGTCCAGTTAAAACAATCTGCATCGCAAAGCAAACAGCACAGCAAAGCACTAGAAAATCACCAAACGTAAGAGCGAGTGTGCCATTCATCGTTAACAAATAAAGCCCAATCACAGCCATACAGACGCCGAAAAGAGCAGAGATTTTCACTTTATGCTTGAGAATGACAAAAGACAGTAATGGTACAAGCACAACTGATAAGCCTGTAATAAAGCCTGCTTTTGACGGTGAAGTATACAAGAGTCCCACTGTTTGTGTTGCATATCCAATAAACAACCAGAAACCCAGAATCCCACCGCTGAGTACCAAAGAAAAGTTACAAGTTTGCCAAGCTTTGGGATTTCGAATAAAGTAGATAAGGGCTAAGAATAACGAAGCGATAAAAAAGCGGACAGCATTAAATATATTGGGAGGAAGCATGTGAACGGCATTCTGAACGACCACGAAGGTTGCTCCCCATACAAAAACAATACATAACAATAATAAATCAACTACAAATGCTTTTTTCACTCTGCTACCCCATTTCTAGAAGATGTTTCGGCCATTTTCAATCTATATCACTCATTATAAGAGTAGATGATAAGGGAAGGAAGGAGTTTTTTGATAGTTCCGAAAGAAGCATGAACAAGTAACGATGAGACAAACTAAGCAAGTGAAAAACTGGATAAAATAACAAAATCACCAAATGTTAATATACGGAAAATAATGTTAAATACTGAAAAGAATTTGTCGAACCAGTGAAGAGCACATTTGACAAGGTTTTTTGAACAACTTTAATGAAATTTTCACATTTTAAACTACTTGCTTACGGACATAATGTTATAATGAAGAAGCTAAAATCCGTATTTGAATGACACGGGAGGAAGGCTATGGAAATCTTATTGCTCGGCCTAAACTATAAGACAGCGCCTGTCGAAGTTCGTGAAAAATTCACATTTAATGACGACAGCACGCCGAGAGCACTTCATCTTCTCTCTCATACCAAAAGCATTCTAGAATGTATCATTGTAGGAACCTGTAACCGGACTGAAATCTATGTGGTTTGTGATCAATTGCATACCGGTCGATTTTATACACGGAATTTTCTTGCAGAATGGTTTGGTGTAGAGAAAGAGTCGCTTCTCGATTATATGTATGTAAAGGAAAATGATGAAGCGATTGAACACTTGTACCGTGTTACCTGTGGACTTGATTCCATGGTGATGGGCGAGACACAGATTATCGGTCAAATGCGAAACGCTTTTCTCCTAGCACAACAACATGAGACAACTGGCACGATTTTTAATACACTCTTTAAACAGGCTGTGACGCTCGCTAAACGGGCTCACACAGAAACCTCTGTTGGTCAAAATGCTGTATCTATCAGCTATGCTGCGATTGAACTTGGCAAAAAGATTTTTGGTAGCTTTGCTGACAAACATGTACTAATTTTGGGTGCAGGTAAAATGAGTCTGTTAACGGCTAAGCATTTGCACGCAAACGGAGTGGCTCATGTCACAGTAGCAAATCGTACACTAGAACGTGCACAGACCTTAGCGGACCAGTTCCGAGGAGAGGCCTGTACCATGGAGGATCTGCCCCAGAAGCTGGCGAAAGCTGACATCGTCATCAGTTCGACGGGAGCAAACGGTTTTGTGTTAACGAAAGCACAATTAAAACCGATTATGAAGCAGCGTCCTCATAAGCCATTATTTATGATTGATATCGCCGTGCCGCGTGATCTTGATCCTGATATTCATGGGCTAGAAAATGTATTCCTATATGATATAGATGATCTGGAAGGTATCGTCCAGAGTAATCTAGCTGAACGTTCCAAAGAAGCAGAGCGTATTGAGCTTATGATTGAAGAAGAGAAACAGGAGTTCATAAACTGGAAACAGACGCTAGGCGTAGTTCCATTAATTGCGGCATTGCGGGAAAAAGCATTTTCAATCCATGGAGAAGCGATCCGCAAAATTGAGAACAAATTGCCTCATTTAGATGAAAAAGAAATGCATATTATTCGTAAACATACAAGGGGAATCATTTCTCAATTATTACATGACCCAATTGTTCAACTGAAGGAGTTGACCGTCCAGAAGAAAGGGGAAGAGGTACTCGATATCTTTTCTACTATTTTCGCTTTGGACGAAAGATTGGAAGGCAAAAAGCAGGAAGCATTATGGGAACAGCAAAAGCGTGAAGCTTTAGGACGTGAAAAAGCTTTATCAATAAAAACGCGCGAACAGCGCTTCTAAGCAAGAAGAGGGGGAAGTTTCTTTCTTCTTGCTCTCGCCTGTTTTCACAGGCAATTGAGAAAATAGGCGTGATATAGATAATAGGGAAAGGTGAGCGTGTATGGCAAATGCAAGATGGCTCTATGACTTGACCATCTTTCTCTATGCAGCGGGTGTGCTTTGTTACTTCAATGATTTTTTGCAGAGTAACCGGCGAATGAAACAGATTGCGCTAGGGCTGCTCTCGATTGTCTGGGTGTTACAAACGATCTTTTTTATTTACCAAATGGTGGTAAAGCTCTATTTGCCCGTTGTTACATTTTTTGAAACCTTGGTTTTTTATTCTTGGGTGTTGGTGACCCTTTCTCTGATCATTCATGCAGTTTCTCGAATTGATTTCTTACTCTTTTTTACTAATGTGATCGGGTTTGGTGTTCTTACCTTATCCATGTTCTTTTCAGAGCCAACAACTCTGCAACATAGCGGAGTTATCTCTGATTTTATTTTTATTCATGTAACAATTGCTATCATTAGCTATGCATTATTGGCTGTATCCATGATATTCTCAAGTATGTATCTAGTGAACTTACATATGCTGAAGAAAAAAAAGTGGACACCACTTTGGCAACGCCTTCCAAGTTTGGAGAAATTGGATGCGTTTTCTTTTAAGTTAAATATCTTTGGTGTGCCTTTGCTGTTGTTGTCGGTCATTTTGGGCAGTATATGGGCACAGTTGATTTTCTCTCATGGATTTTGGATGGACGCAAAAGTGTGGATGTCTACCATTGTTCTGATCTTATATATTGTGTTGCTATACCAAAGAGTTCGGAATCAATGGTTGGGAAAAGTGGCAGCTTGGATAAACATCATCGCATTTGCATGTTTATTGCTTAATTTTTTGCTGATTGATCCCTACTCGCAATTTCATCAATGGTCGTAGAGAGGTGGGGCAGATGAATCCGCATTATCCGATTCATGTTAAAATGGAAGGGATGCTCTGTGCAGTTATTGGCGGTGGAGAGGTAGCCCAACGGAAGGTAGGCTCTCTACTAGAGTGTGGGGCAAAAATCACTGTTATTTCTCCGGAGATAACCCCATTGTTAGCTGAGTGGGCCGAGCAGGATAAGATCAATTGGAAACGCGAGCTGTATCAAGGACAGGATTTAAGTCCGTTTTATTTTATCGTGGCCGCGACCAATCATCGTCAAGTTAACTATTCGGTATATGAACAAGCTAAAGGAACGAAGGCTTTTATAAATATTGCAGACCGTCCAGACCTATGCAATTATATTGTTCCCTCTACTGTAAAGCGAGGAAAGCTAGTTATTTCTGTATCAACCTCAGGTGCAAGCCCCAGTCTGGCAAGTAAATTACGTAGAAAGCTGGAACGGGAGTTTGGTCAGGAATATGAGGGTTACGTTGACTTTTTAGCTCAGATGAGATTGAGGGTTCTACAAGAGATTAAGGATGCCGCCGTGCGCAAACAAATCTTTCAAGAGTTGCTTGATGACGTATATGTAGAAGCTCCTTCCTCGCAAAGAGAGCAAATGGCGGATGCTTTACTACAACAGTTGAAACAAAGAGAGCAATAATAGGGAGGCAGACATGAAAGAGTGGAAAGTTGGATCGCGTAAAAGCATGCTGGCGCTTACCCAAACAAAATGGGTGCTGGCTCGTTTGCGTGAAATAGACCCTGCATCACGTTTTAGCATCACAGAGATTGTTACTAAGGGAGATCGCATTCTGGATGTTACACTTTCCAAAGTGGGCGGTAAAGGTCTGTTTGTTAAAGAAATCGAGCAATCTCTGTTAGAAGAACAAACTGATATGGCTGTCCATAGTTTAAAAGATATGCCTGCTGTCCTGCCGGAGGGCTTGACGATCGGCGCCATTCCGAAAAGGGAAGACCCACGAGACGTACTGATATCCAAAGACGGTAAGACTTTAGATGAATTAAAAGAAGGAGCGGTGGTAGGTACCAGTAGTTTGCGCCGTTCTTCCCAATTGTTGAATTACCGACCGGACTTACTTATTAAACCGATTCGTGGAAATATTGATACGCGGATTCGCAAGCTAGAAGAAGAGGACTTTGATGCGATTATTCTGGCTGCTGCTGGTCTTAAACGCGTGGAATGGAAAGGCACGATTACTCAGTATCTAGAGCCAGAAATCAGCCTTCCTGCGGTTGGTCAAGGGGCGCTTGCTATCGAGTGCCGTGAACATGATACTGAGATGATGTCACTATTGCAACGTTTTGATCATCCAGAGACGCGTTATGCGGTTGAGGCGGAGCGAGCTTTCCTCCACAAGATGGAGGGGAGTTGCCAAGTACCGATTGGTGCTTATGCAGAAGTGCAGCTGGACGCGGAGCAGAAGCCATCTATTAGCATTACAGGAATGGTAGGATCTCCTGATGGAAGACAGATGTTTAAAGCGACATTGACCGGAGACGATCCGCAAGCAGTGGGTGAAAATTTGGCTGATGAACTACTCCGTCAAGGGGCGCGAGAAGTACTTGCTAAGGTATTGGAGGAAAACCGGCAATGAACAAAGGAAAAGTATTTTTAGTAGGTGCTGGCCCCGGTGACCCTAAGTTAATTACGGTGCGTGGACTAGAAACGATTCAAATGGCTGATTGCATTGTGTATGACCGCTTGGCAAGCCCGCGGTTGCTAGCTTATGCAAAACCGGACGTAGAGCTGATTTATTGTGGAAAACTCCCTGATCGTCATACCTTGACCCAAGAAGAGATCAATCAAGTATTGGTCGATAAAGCTTTAGAAGGAAAAGTGGTTACTCGTCTAAAAGGTGGCGATCCATGCATTTTTGGTCGTGTTGGTGAAGAGGCAGAGGAACTGGCTAAGCACGATATTTTGTTTGAAATTGTGCCAGGTATCACCTCAGGAATCGCAGCACCGGCGTATGCGGGTATTCCAGTAACCCACCGAGATTTTAACTCTTCTTTAGCGATTGTGACAGGACATGAGCGTCCAGAGAAAACAGAATCAAGCATTAACTGGGATAAATTAGCTACGGCTGTTGGCACGATTATTTTTTATATGGGAGTAGGCAATCTACCTTATATTACGGAACAATTAATGAAGAATGGTCGTTCTCCACAAACACCGGTAGCCTTGGTACGCTGGGGGACTTTGGTGGATCAGGAGACCTTGGTTGGTACCTTGGAAGACATTGTGGAAAAACGCGAGCAAGCAGGCTTAACTAATCCGTCTATTATTGTGGTTGGTGAAGTGGTACAACTACGTGAGAAGCTACATTGGTTTGAAAAGAAACCGTTGTTTGGCAAGCGCGTACTAGTGACACGCGCTAGAAGTCAAGCCAGCGAATTATCAGATCAAATTAATGAGCTGGGCGGCGAGGCATATGAATTTCCTCTGATTAAAATGGTTGAGCCACAAGCCCTCCCACAATTGGATACGGAACTTCAACAGCTGTCTAGCTATGATTGGGTTATGTTTACTAGTCCAAATGGTGTTCAATTTTTCTTTAAACGTTTGCGTGAACTAAAGGTTGACATCCGTACTTTAACCGGTAAGATTGCAGCAGTTGGTCCGAAGACTGCTTCTATGTTAGAAGAAAGAGGCTTGACTGTAGATGTGTTACCAGGTGAATTCCTTGCAGAAGGATTGGTAGAGTCACTAAAGAGTGAACTACAGCCAGGTTCAAAAGTGTTGCTTCCACGTGCTGATATCGCGCGTGAAACATTACCAAGAGAGTTGAGAACTCTCGGCATGGAAGTGACGGAAGTAGATACCTATGATACAGTTATAGATGCACGAAACATCGGGGAAACCGTTTCCTTGTTGGAAGAAAAAGCGATTCATATCATTACATTTACCAGCTCCTCCACGGTCAAAAATTTTGTGGAAGCGTTGAAGGAATATGATCTTAATGAACTACTTCAAGGTGTGAAGATTGCTTGTATCGGACCGATCACGGCTGATACAGCAAAACGAGCAGGACTTCAAGTGGATATCATGGCAAGTGAATATACGATTGAAGGACTAGTAAATTCACTAATTACTACGTAAAAGGGGGAAGAGGGCTATGATAACATTTGACCGTCATCGTCGTTTGCGCCGAAGCCCAGCGATGCGCAACCTTGTACGAGAAAATCATGTGCGTGTAGAAGATTTGATCTACCCGCTGTTTATAGTAGAAGGGGAAAATATTAAAAATGAAATTTCCTCTATGCCGGGAGTTTATCATTTTTCCTTGGATCGTCTAAATGAGGAACTTCAAGAAATTGTTAGCTTAGGTATACAGTCTGTTCTCTTATTTGGAGTGCCAGAACATAAAGATGCTCTTGGAACAGAAGCTTATGCAGAAGATGGCATTGTCCAACAAGCTATTCGTCATATAAAATCAGGATTTCCTGAAATGCTTGTCATTGCTGATACATGTCTGTGTGAATATACTGATCATGGGCACTGTGGCGTTTTGCATGAATGTGGGGAGTTATTAAATGATGAGTCCCTCGTTTTATTAAGCCAAGCTGCTGTATCTCAGGCTAAAGCGGGTGCTGATATCATCGCGCCATCCAATATGATGGACGGTTTTGTTACTGCCATTCGTGAAGCTTTGGATGAAGCTGGGTTCACTCATATTCCAATCATGTCTTATGCCGTTAAATATGCTTCGGCATACTATGGTCCGTTCCGTGAAGCAGCGAAATCGGCTCCGCAGTTCGGTAATCGTAAGTCATACCAGATGGACTATGCCAATGCGCGTGAAGGTCTACGTGAAGCAGAATCCGATGTGATTGAAGGGGCCGATTTCTTAATGGTAAAACCAGGCCTTGCATATATGGATATGGTGCTACGTTTACGTCAGAGCTTTGATTTGCCACTAGTTGTTTACAATATCAGTGGAGAGTATTCCATGGTTAAAGCGGCTAGTGCAAATGGTTGGATTGACGAGCAAGGCGTAGTTATGGAAACGATGGTTGGATTTAAACGCGCAGGTGCAGATTTGATTATTACGTACCATGCAAAAGATGTTGCCAAGTGGCTACAAGGAGGTTTGTAACATGTCGGTTGACTTACTAGATGCGTTAGACAAAGAGATTTTGGATGCTATTCAAAAAGAGATTCCGCTAGTTCCTGAGCCATTTAAAGTAATGGCGGAAAATTTGGGAACGACAGAAGAAGAGCTAATGACTCGTTTGGAGAAAATGAAGGGTGATTCTATCCGTCAAATCTCTGCGATCTGCGATACCAAAGCATTGGGCTATAAATCAAGCCTTGTAGCAGCTCGTATTGCTCCAGATAAACTAGATGAAATGGCTGTAAAAGTTTTTAATACCCATCCAGGTATTACACATAACTATAAACGTAACCATGATTTTAACCTTTGGTTCACGATTGCTCTACCTCCGAACAGCCGTTTTGGACTGGAAAAAACGGTTGAAATTTTAGGAGAATTGTCTAATGTGGAATCTATTCGCATTCTACCTACTCTGAAACTGTATAAAATTGGAGTACAACTAGATGTGAAAAAGGAGACGGAAGCGAATACGAAATCCGCACCTACCTACACGGAAGAAATGCGTCAGGCAGCTATTGATCTAGGCATCTCTGATGTAGATACCAAGGTGATTATCGAATTACAAAAGGATTTACCTATCGTTTCGCGTCCATATGATGAGTGGGCAAAAAATGCTGGAATGACCACAGAAGAATTATTAAATCATGCTAAAGTATTGGTAGAGCGCGGTCAAATGCGTCGTTTCTCTGCGGTACTAAATCATCGAAAAGCTGGTTTCCGTGCAAATGGTATGGGTGTATGGAATGTACCAGAAGAACAAGCGGAGGAAATGGGACTGAAAATGGGTTCCTTCCGAGCAGTTAGCCATTGCTATTTGCGTCCGACTTATCCAGACTGGAAATACAGCATCTTTACGATGGTACATGGTCGTGATAAGGAAGAGTGTGAATCAATCCTACAAGCAATTGAAGATGAAACAGGTATCACGGATCGTATCACATTGTACTCTACTAAAGAATATAAGAAAACACGCGTATCTTATTTCACACCTGAGATTTATGAATGGGAAGATGAGGTGGCGGAAAGACTGGGATTGGACAAGTAAGCGTGAACAATGTCAGATAGATTGCAATGCATGCGCTGTTTCCTGATAAGGAGCATATTGTCATAACAGGAAAACGCTTGTTTGAGAGTGATCAAACAAGCGTTTTTTCTAACAGTTTCACTATAACAGATGTTAATGGGGTGAGTGGAATGACTCGACAATTTACCAAATCAATCGAATTACATAAAGAAGCGGTAGAATACATTCCAGGTGGGGTTAATAGTCCTGTGCGTGCTTTTAAAAGCGTAGGGGGCAATCCTATTTATATGGAAAAAGGGGAAGGGTCCCGTATTACCGATGTAGATGGACATACATATATTGATTATATTGGTTCTTGGGGACCTTTGATCTTGGGACATGCTCATCCAAAAGTATTGCAGGCGATTAGTGAGACTGCTTTGCTTGGCACTAGTTTCGGAGCGCCTACAGAACGTGAAACCACGATGGCCAAGTTAGTGTGTGATATTGTTCCATCAGTAGAAGTTGTACGAATGGTAAACTCTGGCACAGAAGCAACAATGAGTGCGCTTCGTCTGGCTCGTGGGTACACGAAACGAGACAAGATTATGAAGTTTGAAGGCTGTTATCATGGCCACGCGGACAGTTTGCTGATTAAAGCTGGCTCGGGTGTTGCTACATTAGGCTTGCCGGATAGTCCTGGTGTTCCTGAAACAATTGCGGTCAATACCATAACGGTACCGTACAATGATATGAATAGTGTGCGTCTTGCTTTTGAAAAATACGGTAATGAACTAGCAGCTGTTATTGTAGAGCCGATTGGCGGCAATATGGGTGTTGTGCCACCCCAACCGGGCTTCTTAGAAGAATTGCGTAGTATTACGGAACAGTATGGTACATTGCTCATTTTTGATGAAGTAATGACGGGATTCCGTGTAGCTCGTGGCGGTGCTCAAGATTTGTATAAGATCATGCCAGATTTGACCACAATGGGTAAGGTAATTGGTGGAGGTTTGCCAGTTGGTGCATATGGAGGTAAACGTGAAATTATGCAACACGTGGCTCCGGCGGGTAACGTATATCAAGCAGGAACCTTATCGGGTAACCCACTAGCGATGGCAGCAGGGATTGCTACATTGTCTGAGCTTAGTAAACCAGGTGTTTATGAAAAATTGGATGTGCGTTCTGCTCGACTAGCGGAAGGTTTAGCGGCTAATGCAACTAAATTGGGGATCCCCCATACTGTTAATCGTGTTGGCTCGATGGTATGCCTATTCTTTACAGATACGCCAGTCATCAACTATGAGACGGCTAAAACCGCAGATTTGGACAAGTTTTCTCGTTATTTCCAACAGCTATTACAAGAAGGCATCATGATTCCACCTTCTCAATTCGAAGGAATGTTTGTCTCTGTTATGCATAGTGATGAGGATATCGAAGAGACCATTGAGGCAAGTTATAAGGCGATGGCTACACTAGTCTAATTAAATGAAAATATAGGTTTTGGGAATAAAGCAGGCAGGTGGAACACTCCATCTGTCTGTTTTTTTGTTTCTTAAAACTTGCTCAAAAAAGCAAACTTCACCTACTTTCTCTAACAAGATGATATAATAAATAGGGGGTTTCATAACAGAAAAAAAATAGACACCGAGGAGGAATGACATGGGAGGAAAACGATTTACGGCACCAGTCACTGTACATATTTTTCTACGAGAAGATGACAAAATCCTACTGTTAAGAAGGTACCAGACCGGTTATGAAGATGGAAATTATAGTGTTGTAGCTGGTCATCTTGATGGTGGTGAACAGGTGATAGAAGCTACGATTCGTGAAGCTCGTGAAGAGGCAGGCATTGAATTAAGCCCTGAACAGATAACGATAACGGGCATCATGCATCGTTTTTCCATGGATGAGCGCATTGATTTTTTTGTAACAGCAACAGAATGGTTAGGAGAGATTTACAACGCAGAACCTCATAAATGCGATGAATTAGCATGGTTCTCTATTCATGATCTTCCTCAGAATACCATTTCATATATAAAAAAAGCGATTGAGCTATCGGTCAGTAGATCTGAAATCTGGTTTGATAGTTACGGATTTGAAAACAAGGAGGGATAGTGTGCACACAGCGCTTGTTTTAGGGGGAACTCGTTTTTTTGGAAAAAGGTTGGTTCAGGAGCTTTTGGATAAAGGGATAAAAGTCACCCTTGCGAATCGGGGACTTACCAAAGATCCGTTTGGCAATCAGGTAGAGAGAATTATTGTCGATCGCTATGATGAGGAATCCATGCTGTCTGCATTTGAGGATTACGAATTTGATATGATATTTGATAATATTTGCTATGCATCAGAGGATGCACGGATTGCTATAAAGGTTTTTACTGATAAAGTCTCCCGTTATATTTTTACTTCTACCTTATCTGTCTATGATGAGGCAGACCGATTTGTAACAGAAGAGGATTTTGATCCTTATCACTACCCTATTCAATATGTGAACAGACAAGAAACGTCCTATAAGGAAGGGAAACGTCTGGCTGAAGCCGTGTTCTTTCAGGAAGCCCCTTTTCCTGTAGCGGCTATTCGATTCCCGATTGTATTGGGAGACGATGATTATACGCGCCGCTTACATTTTCACGTAGAACATGTGATGAAACAATGGCCGATCGGTATCCCTAATATAGAAGCGACTATGGGCTTTATTCCAGCTAATCAAGCTGCACGTTTTCTGTTATGGGCTGCAGAAGAGGAGCTGGAGGGGGCTTTTAATGCTTGCTCGCACGGCGTTGTTACATTAAAAGGAATAATCAGCATGATAGAAGAAAGCACAGGTAAGCAGGCAATCATTTTGTCAGAGACAGAGGATGAACACATGTCGCCATTCGGGATATCGCACTCGGTATGGTGCATGAGTAATGAAAAAGCAAAAGAAACAGGCTTTTTATTCGTTCCTTTGCAAGAATGGTTACCACCACTTATTCACCGAATCAGGAAATCGTTTGAAAAAATAGAGAGCTAGGTATAGCCACAGTAAATGAGCGTGTTGTAGCTTTGTGATCTAAAATCGTCCCGTTTCACCAATAAAGGTGGAGTGGGATTTTTTTGTCCAATGTTACCAGATGCAGACGTATAACTTTTTTTCAGATCCTTCTAGAATGTTCTATTTCCATTGCTCTGTCCATATAGATATAGGGAAATGTTTGTGGAGTTGAAAGGAGGAGCATGTGTGTCTGTACAAGATGGACTGTTATCGTTTCAAATGAAGGAGACCATATTTCTCTCATCAGATAAACCAGGAATTGAAGAATTGCGGGAATTAGAACTATTGCCCGACTTAGACATAAGGGAAACTGATCATGAAATTACGATTTGTGGGTCCTTACAGCTGCGCGGCAAATATATGCCGACCAAGAGCGCCAACGCAAAAACGGATGGCGGAACGGACACCTTGGTTTCGGCGATGAAGTTTACACCGTTGCAGTTGGAACAAGGAGATACGGATGTTTTTTTCTCAGAAGAAGAGGCGGATATTATGCATCGTATACCTTTAAGTATCTCTGTCCCCGTCTCCAGAACCAAAGAGGTAGCTGAAATTTACGGGATTGTCGATAGTTTTGATTATGAGGTAAAGGGTCCTAAACAATTGCTCATTACTGCCGATTTAAAGATAGCTGGCATCCAGTTAAAGTCTGAACAGGAAATCCACGCTGAACAGCAATCTCATAAGCCTGACGATACCTGGGAGTATATTCAAGTAGCTCATGATGAGAGTACTGAACAGGAATATCAGCATGTCACTATTGATGATTTAGAACGAAAGCTGGCCGCTTTAGAAAAAGAAGTAGAGGCCCAATTAGAACACCAAAATGCAGACGGACAAGAATCGGTAGAGGAAGTTGCTCATGCTGAGCAATACCAACCATACCAGTTTTATCAACCATTTCCGGGATTACAATCACAACGAGAAGATACAGAACAAAGTAGCTGGGATCAGGATTCGGCTACACGTTTCCGTTATCAACACCCACAATTTGCAGCTTATGAAGCAGAGGCAGAAATGGCAGATCGGGGAGAAGTCGAGCAATCAAGTAATGTTCCTTATCAAACATATTCCCATGTACCAGAAGAATCTATAGAACAGCAAACACCGTTTGGATACGGATTTCATCCAACATCAATGTCGGAACCACCACAGTATGTACCGTACGGGTCACAGCCCTATTATCAGCTAAATCCTTTCGCACATGGACCAGGTCAAGTGCCGAACCCTAACCCTTTTGCGCCACCACCTCCACACCCGTTTCAACCGATTGCAGGGCAGTTCCATCAAGGGCAGCAACCTCCGCAATACCCATTTGCCCAAATGCCGCCATACGCACCACCGCAACAGACTTTTTATCAACCGCCGCCGCCGTATCCACCTAATCCGGTACCAGAAGCTGCTTCTGCTATTCAGTACCAGTCAGAATATGTAGATGAATCTCCATATCAAGCCGCGTATCAGCCTCCACCTTCTTATGAGTATGTGGAGGAACATGAACAAGAGACTGATAATGTGTATGCAGAGCCTGCATCCTATCATGGTCAGGAAGAATTAGAAACGGATATAGAGGAGAAAATGTACGAATCTCCATATCAAGCTGCGTATCAGCCTCCACCTTCTTATGCGTATGTGGAGGAACATGAACAAGAGACTGACAACGTGCTTGCAGAGCCTGCATCCTATCATGGTCAGGAAGAATTAGAAACGGATATAGAGGAGAAAATGTACGAATCTCCATATCAAGCTGCGTATCAGCCTCCACCTTCTTATGAGTGTGTGGAGGAACATGAACAAGAGACTGACAACGTGCTTGCAGAGCCTGCATCCTATCATGATCAGGAAGAATTAGAAACGGCTATAGAGGAGAAGGCGTACGAATCCGCATATCAAGCTACTTCTAAAGGAGAGTCATCTCACAATAATTCATCTGAACACTTCCAACTTGTTGCAGAACACAAAGAAGTTGTTACAGAAGATCAAGAAATTGTTACTAAACAAAAGAAAGTCGTTACAGAACGTGAAGAAGCGCGGGTAACGCTTCACAATTCCCCTCCTAAAGTGCAATTAGCTGCTGATCCAGATCCATATGCGAAATATTGGGAAGGCAGTGAAGATGAGCAAGCAGAAGTAGCAGAAGTAACGGAAGCAGCAGAAGTAACGGAGGCAGTCGAAATACATGTCGATCATGATGAAAATAAGGTGCATGCTCATACAGCGGAATACGATCAGGAAATACAAGCGCCTGCTATCAGTACCGAATTAAGTGAAGAGGATGAAGCCACTGTTCTTATGGCTCAACTAGAAGCGGAAGAAGAAATAACTGTTGAAGAAATAGTTGCAACACCTGTAGCTGAATCAGAAAAAGAAATGAAAGTGGCCATTGGTTCCAAAAACAACAGGACAGAGAAAAATGAAACGATGAATTTCTCCAATATTTTCTCTCACTTACATGGAAATGAGAAAAGTGGAAGACGGCGTGATGAGGGCAAACAGGAAGACGCACTGGAACAAATGAAAGCCAGACGAACTGATGGGAGTAGTTCACGTACGGATGCATTAGGTAACCTTACATCATTTGTGCAAGACCGTACAGAGAAATTCAGTAAATTAAAAATGTGCATTATCCAGAAAAATGAAACCTTGGATTCTATTGCCCAGCGGTATGAGTTATCGGTTACCAAAATTAAAGAAGCGAATCGCATGTCAACAGATCGCGTAGAAGAGGGGCAAATTCTTTACATTCCGCAATGAGGGGAGAGAGGGGTATGGCAAAAGAACAAATAGATATTTCCCCCATCTGCAAGCGATACAAAATCAGAACGATTAAAATAACGCCGAAAACCGATTACTATTTAATACAAACAAACAGGGGAACCAAGGAGATGCGGGTCTGGCCTCGTGTAGATTATATGCGTTGGTCTTTTGGGTGGCGTGAACAGATGGCGCGGCAGGGTTTCAGGAATGTTGAAAGATTTATCCGCACAAAAGATTCGAAGCCCTATGTGGTATCAAATAAAAAAGGTTATAGCCTGACAGATCATTATAGCGCGGCAGAACCCATTGCCTACACCATAGATAACATGATGGAATGTGGTCGTATGATAGCGCGGATGCATCAAGCTCAACAGGCACAAGCTACCCAAATAGGGGGAGAGTTGCTAAAACGGGAGCAATCACATGCACAGGAAGTAATGGTACAGACAAAAAAAATTTTGGAGCAGTGGGAACGAGAAAGTAATTTCAAACAACGAAGAAGTAGATGGAGTAGCCTGTTTCCCTCTATCTTAGAACGGATGGAACGCAGTGCGGTTTTAATCAAGAGTGTATCATTACCAGAGGAAATACTTGCAGCCTCCCATAAGGAGTTAACACGGAAAAACTGGGTTATGGTCGACAACAAGTTGTTTTTGCGAGGTTTCTACAAAACCTCTCTCACCATTCAGCATAAAGATACGGCAAGCTTTTTACAGGAAATAGCTCTGGACGGTGGAGACCCAGCGTTAGTTGATGCCTTCCTTGATGGCTATGAAGAAGAAAAAACATTGAGTTATGAAGAATTCCGACTGTTACTCTCTTTTATGGTTTATCCGCAGGAACTGTGGAGCAACTTGGAGAAAGTTCTGCAGGTTAATATAAAAGAGGATAATCAGGTAGCGGAAGATATCAAACAGTCTGTCATGCGACAACGTGAACTAGACTATCATCTGCAACGCTTGGCGAAGCGAGCAGAGCGAGGACGGCAACCGTCATGAGTCGTTACGATCACCTCTTCCCCTTGTTTAACGAGTACGATATGTATGTACAATCCATTGAGGTGGTACAGCCTTCAACTGTTTATAAAGGGACTACTCCGTATGGATGTTATTCCTGCAAACAAACAGCTGCGCCGATCACTCGCCTACACTATGTGGGGGGCGTTCTGAGGCATTTGGAGCAAAAAGGCTGGGATGGTGCTATTCCACTTTTATATACAAAATTCGATGAGCCCTATGTGAAGCGGGGGGAAGAGGTTTATTATTTAACCGAATGGGAAGAAAGTGTTATGATTTCCAAGGCAAACCTGTCTATCTGGGCTTCTGGTACAGTTGTTCGGTTGGCTGAGTTCCATCAGCTGACCCAAAATTATCGCTTTGATGATCCGAGACAGGTGGAGCCGCTCGTTGATGCCTTAATCAATAGATGGCAGAGTTGGATTCGTCAGTTGGATATGTTTCGTGATCTAGCGAATGAACGGGATTATTCGTCCCCATTTGATGTTGTCTTTTTGGCAAACCATGCTTTTATCGCGGACGTTGCCAACCAAGCCTTGGAAAATTTGCGGATTTGGCGAAGACGACACGAAACAAGTAATCATTTTCGACTGTCGCTCATCCATGGTTATCCACATCCCAGCCATACAGTTATGGATGAGAGTGGCAAGATACGTTTACTAAATTTTGACCGAACCGTGTTCGATACTCCTGTACGAGATATGACCGTGATGCTCCGCAATTACTTTCAATTAGGTGGAGAAAGTAAAACAGCAACTGATCTTTTTGAACAGTATGGCGAAGTGTTCCCTCTTCGTCCAGAAGAGTTGTCGCTACTACAATACTTTTTGCAATATCCAGAGCGGATCATGCGTGATCTGGAGTCTTACTACAATCGACGTTATGAATGGACGGAGCTATTTGCGGTTAAACGATTGGAAAAGGATTTGGATCGGCTGGTGAGGTTAAATAGATGGATCAATCAAGCGTTTTGAGTAAGACGCCTTCTTGGAAAAGGAGGCGTTTTTTGCATGATCGTTGGATATATAATGATATGCTTACAGCCAATCCATCGAGAATGCTACGTAAGAAATGGCGAGAAAGCCTAAGATTAATACATCTAGGGAGGTAGGCAACAGTAGGGTTCTGATAAACTGAAAGGCTGTAAAAGGCAACAGAAATTGTTTATAGGCGGACTTGATGTTAAAGAGAAAGGAACTGTATTTAAAGCGTCGCCAGTTCATAATGATCACCCCTTATTGCACAGCGTATGCAGCATGACGCAAGAGAGTGAAGCCCAGAGGCACTTTCTGATTCGTTTATTTAAAGGAATTGCAGTAAAATAAAGAAAAGAAAGAAATGAAGAAAGGATGTGGTTCTTTTGGTTGAACATAGGAAGATCAACACGGTTCAACTATTTAAAAGAGTGTTTTTTATCATTTTGGGTTCAATGATTTTTTCTTTTGGACTAGAAGAATTTTTAATTCCCAATCAGGTTATTGACGGGGGAATTACGGGCATTTCTATTATCTTTAGCCATTTGACAGGATGGCCGATCGGTATTTTTTTATTTCTGTTAAATGTCCCCTTCCTAATCATTGGTTATAAACAGATCGGAAAGACGTTCGCCTTGTCTACATTGTTTGGTGTTACGATCATGTCAATTGCTACGACATTATTGCATCCGGTCAGTGCTGTAACGAAAGAACCGTTTCTCGCTGCTGTGTATGGAGGTGTGTTTTTGGGCATTGGGGTAGGTTTGGTAATACGTTACGGCGGTTCCCTTGATGGTACAGAAATCGTAGCCATTTTGTTTAACAGAAAAACAGCTTTTTCCGTTGGCGAAATAATTATGTTTTTAAACATATTTATTTTAGGCAGTGCTGGCTTTGTATTTGGATGGAATCAAGCTATGTACTCATTGATTGCTTACTACATTGCTTACAAAATGATTGAATTAACCCTTGAGGGCTTTAACGAATCAAGATCGGTCTGGATCATTAGTGACAAGCATCGAGAGATTGGTGAAACTCTTCTTGCAAGGCTAGGTCGTGGCGTTACTTATCTAAATGGGGAAGGTGGATATTCAGGAGATACCAAGACGGTTATCTTTACTGTAATCACCCGATTGGAAGAAGCTAAATTAAAATCGATTGTAGAAGAATGGGACCAATCTGCATTTTTAGCCATTGGGAACATTCATGATGTAAAAGGCGGTCGATTTAAGAAAAAAGCCATTCATTAAGAGGAACGAGAGTTGTCTGATTTAGGGGGAAGGTAAATCAAACAGCTTTCGTTCCCGCTTTTATGCACCCACGTTTTTCTCTATTTGACGTACCATTATGGGTTCGCTATAATATGCTGTATATAAACGATTATATATGCAATGCTATGATTGGAAAGAGTACATAAACCCGCCTTGTCAGAGAGGGAGAGTCATTATGCTGCGAGATTCTCTAAGGAGTAGGGATATGGAAAGTCGTCCATGAGCAATTCCAATGAACGAGTACATATTGAGTAGTTGGAATCGGCGTCAAGCCGTTATCTTGTTAGAGTGAACGCGTGAGTTCTGTTCTTTCACTATTATGGGAAAGATACGTGAATAGTATTATACGCGTTAACAAAGGTGGTACCGCGAAACAAACTCCTTTTCGTCCTTTGATGATCAGGAGTTTTTTTATTTGCCCATGTAATGATGTGCAATTATAAGGAGGAATAGGATTATGGCAAACGAACAAGCATCCCTTGATGCACAACTACCAAAAAACTATGATCCAAAGGCAGCGGAAGCCAAATGGTATCCCTACTGGATGGAAAAAGAATTTTTTAAAGCGGAGCGCGATCCAAAGAAAGCTCCTTATACAATTGTGATTCCACCTCCAAATGTAACAGGTAAATTACATTTGGGTCATGCGTTGGACACAACATTACAAGATATTATTACGCGTGCTAAGCGCATGCAAGGATACAGCACACTGTTCCTGCCAGGAATGGATCATGCTGGTATCGCAACTCAAACCAAGGTAGAAGGGAATTTGCGTGAAGAAGGCTTGAGTCGCCATGATTTAGGCCGTGAAAAATTTGTAGAAAAAGTATGGGAATGGAAGCATGTCTACGCTAGCCATATCCGTGAACAATGGGAAAAAATTGGGCTTGCTCTAGATTACTCTCGTGAGCGTTTTACGATGGACGAAGGCTTGTCCCGTGCTGTTCGTGAAGTATTTGTTCGCCTCTATGACAAAGGCTTGATCTACCGTGGTAAACGCATCATTAACTGGGACCCGGCTGCTCGTACAGCTTTGTCTGACATTGAGGTTATTTATAAAGAGGTAAAAGGTGCTTTGCATCATATGCGTTACCCATTAGCTGATGGAAGTGGCTTTATTGAAGTGGCTACTACTCGACCTGAAACGATGTTGGGCGATACAGCAGTAGCCGTTCACCCTGAAGATGACCGTTACAAACACCTAGTTGGCAAAATGGTTGTCCTACCAATCATAGGTCGTGAGATTCCGATTGTAGCGGATGATTATGTAGACCCTGAATTTGGTTCAGGTGCGGTCAAAATTACACCTGCGCATGATCCAAATGATTTTGAGATTGGTCTACGCCATAACTTGGAACAGATCATTGTCATGGATGAATCCGGGGTAATGAATGAGCATGCAGCTTTCTATAAAGGGCTTGATCGTTTCGTTTGTCGTAAGCAAATTATCAAAGACTTACAAGAGCAAGGCGTTATGTTTAAAATTGAAGAACACATCCACCAGGTTGGGCACAGTGAGCGAAGCGACGCAGTAGTCGAACCTTACCTATCTACGCAATGGTTTGTTAACATGCAGCCTCTTGCAGATGAGACACTAAAAAATGCTGCTTCAGAAGACAGCGTTACATTCGTTCCTGAGCGTTTTAAAAACACATACCTGCGCTGGATTGAAAATATTCGTGACTGGTGCATTTCCCGTCAATTATGGTGGGGCCATCGTATCCCAGCTTGGTATTGTCAGGACTGTGGCGAGTTGCATGTATCCCGTGACGACATCACAGAATGTTGCAAGTGTCACTCTAGCAACCTTTCTCAAGACAATGACGTCTTAGATACGTGGTTTAGCTCTGCTTTGTGGCCATTCTCCACATTAGGCTGGCCAGATGAAACAGAAGACATGAAATACTTCTACCCAACCAATGTACTTGTAACAGGCTACGACATTATTTTCTTCTGGGTAGCTCGTATGATTTTCAGTGGATTGGAATTTACCGGAGAAAAACCATTTGAACATGTGCTGATCCATGGAATTATCCGCGATTCTGATGGACGTAAGATGTCTAAGTCGCTTGGTAACGGGGTTGACCCGATGGAAGTAATCGAGAAGTATGGTGCGGATGCATTGCGTTTCACTCTGGCAACAGGTAATTCTCCAGGTAACGACCAACGTTTCTATTGGGAAAAAGTAGAAGCAAACCGAAACTTTGCAAACAAGATCTGGAATGCTTCACGTTTTGCTTTGATGAATCTACAAGACTTTACGTATGAAGATATCGACTTGACCAAAGAATTATCTGCACCTGATAAATGGATTTTGACACGTCTACAAGGAACGATTACAGATGTTACTCGATTGATGGATGCGTTTGACTTTGGGGAAGCGGGTCGTCTGTTGTATAATTTCCTATGGGATGATCTATGTGACTGGTACATTGAGATGGCTAAATTACCATTGTACGGCACAGATGAACAAGCGAAGAAAGCGACACAATCGGTTCTTGTATATGTACTAGATCAGACGTTGCGCTTGTTACACCCATTCATGCCATTCATCACGGAAGAAATATGGCAAGCTCTACCTCATCAAGGAGAAAGTATTACCGTTGCTGCTTGGCCGCAAGCGAAAAGCGAGCTTACTTTTAATGATGCAGAAGCAGAAATGAGCTTGCTCATGGACATTATCCGAAGTGTACGTAACATCCGTGCAGAAGTAAACGTACCAATGTCCAAAAAAATTGAACTAGTGATCAAGGCAAATGACCAACAATCTCTCCAATGCTTACAACGTGGAGAAGAGTTCTTGGTACGTTTCTGCAACCCTGAAAAACTGGTGATCGGTGCTGATCTGGAAGCTCCGGAAAAAGCGATGTCCGCTGTTGTCACTGGAGCCGAGCTATTTTTACCGCTTGCCGGGTTACTTGACTTAGTACAAGAGCGCAAGCGTTTGGAGAAGGAAATTGATACACTAAATAAAGAAGTAGATCGCATCGAGAAAAAGCTGAACAACCCAGGCTTTATGGCAAAAGCACCCGCAAATGTCATTGAGGAAGAAAAAGCGAAAATGACGGACTACGCTAACAAGCGTGAAAAGGTAGTCGCTCGTTTAGCTGACCTAGAATCCTAAGCTTGACTGCTTCATTTTTGTCATAACAAAACGATTGGGGTCATACGGTAAATGAAGGCAGATCACATTCTTACTTATGATGAAGCGCTAAATTGGCTTCACAGCCTGTTACGTTTTGGATTAAAACCGGGTTTAGAGCGCATGAATTGGATGCTAGAGGAGTTGGGGCATCCCGAACGTAACTTATTATTTGTTCATGTGGCAGGTACCAATGGAAAAGGCTCTACGTGCACTTTTTTGACGCACGTTTTGCTGGAGGCGGGGATTAGTGTTGGAACCTTTACATCCCCGTATATCACTGATTTTCGCGAACGTATTCGATTAAATAACCAACTCATTCCACAGGACGACCTTGTTCGTCTTGTGGATGAAATAAAGCCGTTGGTGGAGCGTTGTGAACAGGAAACAGAGTACGGTTGTCCTACTGAATTTGAGGTTATTACGTTGCTGGCTATCTGTTATTTTGGCCTAGTGGTCAGACCTGCAATTGTTGTTTGGGAAACCGGGCTTGGTGGGCGTTTGGATTCAACTAACGTTGTCCATCCCATCATGAGCGTCATTACTAATGTTGGTCTTGATCATACAGATATTCTCGGTTCATCTATCGGTGAAATCGCTTTGGAAAAAGCCGGCATTATTAAACCGGGAGTGCCTGTCGTAGTAGGTAATCTCCAAGAAGAGGCATTGAACGTTATTTCTAGGATTACAAAACAAAAGAACAGCAAGCTTTATCGGTTGGGTTGCGAATTTGATGCCCAGCCGCTCTTTACGGAAGCCTTAAAAGGGGCGCAACATATTGAGTATAGTAGTTTGTTTCGTCCCACGACTTCCACATATCAACTGGGTTTACTGGGTAAGCATCAGGTGCAAAACGCGGGTGTTGCCTTGATGGTTCTAGATCTCTTGCGGGAATTTTATGCCTTTTTTGTTGAAGAAGAAGATAGGAAAAAAGGCTTGGCACAAGCTACATGGCCAGGTCGAATGGAAATTGTCTCAAGAAATCCATTATGCATGATAGATGGAGCACATAACACGGAAGGTATCACGATGCTGGTTGATAGTTTGGGTGAACTTGCAAAAGATACAAAGCGGATTCATTTGATGTTCTCTGCTCTTGAAGATAAACCGTTGTCTCAAATGGCTCGGGTTCTTAAAGAGGCGCCGCTCGAACTTGCCAACGTGTATCTCACGAGCTTTGATTTTCCAAGAGCCGCCTCTGTTGATACCTTGGAGGATGCTTTTTTAACTGGCGGCTTTAATCAAGAACAACTGGAATGTGTTGATGACTGGAAAATCGTGTTGCGTGAATGGCTGAGCGACGAGACGAAGAGCGATGAGACGTTGTTGATTTGCGGATCACTTTACTTCATCTCTTTGGTACGCTCAATTTTTTCAATCCCCGTAGAACAGGTAGGTGAATAAAGTGGAACCATTGCAACATGTCCACTTCGTCGGAATCGGCGGTTATGGTATGAGTGGAATTGCTCGCGTATTAGTTGATTTAGGATATAAAGTAACAGGCTCGGACGTAGCGATGAACGATCTTGCCCGAAAACTGCAAGAAAAAGGAGCACAGGTGGTTATCGGTCACGATGCTTCCCATATTGATGGGGCAAATATCGTAGTTTATTCCACTAGTATCTCGAAAGAAAATCCTGAAGTTGCAGCGGCCCTGAAAAATGGGATTCCGCTGTTGCATCGTTCACAGATGCTTGCAAAGATTCTAAATGAGAGAACGGGTGTAGCGGTGGCTGGTGCTCACGGAAAAACCACTACTACTTCCATGACTGCTCACATTCTGGAAGCGTGTGGCGAGGACCCCACGTTTATTATCGGTGGAGAACTAGTTAATGCTGGCACAAATGCGAAAGCTGGTAAAAGTGATTATGTAGTCGCAGAAGCAGATGAAAGTGACGGCTCCTTTAAGGAGTACCATCCAGCGTATGCCATTGTGACTAACATTGAACCAGATCATTTGGAACACTTTGATGGCGATTTTGCCAACCTGAAAAAGGCGTATGTCCATTTTCTAGGAAACATTAAACCAGATGGAACAGCTATTTTGTGTCTGGATGATGAGCACGTACGTGAATTAATGCCTACAGTTAATCGAAAGGTAATCACGTATTCTATTGACCCTGTATATAGTGGATCAGCCGATTACTACGCTAAGGATATTGTGTGCGGTGATCTAGTTACGACCTATCAGGCGTGGCATAAAGGAGTTCATTTGGGTGAGGTAATCCTTCACTTCCCGGGTAAACATAATGTAGCCAACTCTCTAGCGGCAATGATTGTAGCGTTAGAAGCAGGGGTCTCCTTTGATAAGATATCTCAGGCCTTGACCACATTCCGTGGGGCAAAACGCCGTTTCCAAATTATTGGTCACGCACAAGATATTCTAGTGGTTGATGATTATGCTCATCATCCAACTGAAATCATGGCAACATTAAATGGGGCGAAGTCTTGCGGCCGTCGAGTGATTGCGATTTTCCAACCACAGCGCTATACACGTACGTATTTTTTGATGGAAGAATTTAGCCGAGCTTTTTCAGAAGCGGACGAAGTTATTATTACGGACATTTTCTCCCCAGCTGGTGAACAGAAAATCGAAGGGGTATCCTCTGAGGTACTAGTTGATAAAATTAAAGTGAATAGCCATCCTCGTGCACAGTACATTCCTACGAAAGAAGAGGTACAGCATCATTTGGTGACACAATTGCAACCGGGTGATCTGATCTTGACAATGGGAGCTGGGGACATTTGGAAGTCGGCTTATTGGTTCGCTGAACACTTGAAACAAAAGATTAAGGAAACGCAGGAAAGCTAGCATAAAGCATTTATTGTCATACTAAATTAGATAGTGGTAACAAAGGAAACTGCCGGATTTGTCTGGCAGTTTTTTTGTCCTTGTCAAGAGCGATAGGATATAAATAAGTGAAATAAATAACAAAGTGAGTCGGCGGGTGATGATGATGGACCAGTGGAATTGGTACACAATGATAATGGCAGGAGCAGACATCGAACTATTGGTAAGTTGGTTATGTGGGGCTTTACTGGGGGTGCTCTGCCTTACTGATAGTAGGAAACGCCTGATTCCTAATGTGATGGTATGGCCCGCTTGGCTGGTATTTTTGTGGATACGTTTGATGTTTCCCTTAAAGGGAGAGACTTTTGCAACGCATGTGGTAGCCATGGTGTTTGCTTTTGCACTTTTATATATGACGGCAATAGCAACAAAAGGAGGAGTGGGAGGAGGCGACATCAAGCTAGCTTCCTTATTGGGACTGGTTGTTGGGAAGACATATATAATAGCTCTTTTGCTAGTGGCAGGGATTTGCGCTATTACATTGGTTATTCTGCTAGGTAGACAGACACGGATGAAACAAGAAGGGATACCATTTGCTTGCTGTTTAACGGTCGGCTGGTTTTTAACTTATGTAGGTAAGGTTGATGTGTTGCAGGGGTATATTACATTTTTTCTTCCCTAAAGCAGTCATAACTTGTTAGGTCTGTTCGTAAACTAGTAGTACTAGAGTTAGAGAACGAGGAGGACCTACCATGAGCGGACAACCTTCCAATCGAATTTCTATAAAACTATCACCTACTATCCCACCCAAACAAAAGACGAGGGCAAAGCAACAAGTACCAAATATGCCGGTAGTATCCAGAAATGCTCTAAAGAAGGAACTGACTGGGAACCCTGTGAGTAATGAGGAAATGTCTGTAGGTAATGTAGAGGTAGTAGGTGATGATAACAAAGAAACAATTCAGCCAAAAGACGATCAACAAGTGAAGGAAGCAGAGCTGGAATTGGCAGAAGCGATGCAACGATTGGGTAAGCTTGAAGAGCTACGTACACTTACTCATACCAGCAAGGAACAATTTTTGGCTGAATTACATCGAGATGAGGACGTATATCAAAAGGAAGAGAAAGTCAGATCGTTGGAAGAAGACCGATTGACAGAAGAGGACAGGGAGGACCGATATTACGAGGAGTTGTATTCCTCTGCTTGGGGCAAGCGATCAAACAAGCCAGCTTGGTGGGTAAGGTTATTAAAGGATCAAAGCCGTATGTCTAAGAGACCGGTTCTGCGATTATTTATTACCACATTAGGTGCAATTATTCTTGGAGTATTATTTGGCTTTATTGTATTAAATGTTTTTGTGCAGGAGCAACTGGTTCATCCTTCACAAGCGGGTGTTTCCCTACCGAAACCAACTGCACCTCAAACGACATCTACTTCTATTGGCAATCAGAATGGATCAGGGGCAACAGCGGTTCCTGTAAATGGTGAAAATCGAGGTGTAGGATCTAATCAAGTAAAGGAAATAGACTCCACTAGAGAGGGAGCATCGGGAACGAGTTCCACTGGTGGGAAAACAGCTGATGCGATTTTTGCTAGTGTGCAATTTCCAGAACAAAACTATTACATGGTTCAAATGGGGGTGTTTACTGACCCAAAAGCAGCTGACCCAGCGATTATCTCTCTTGATGAGAAGGGTTTACCTCATTTTCTTTATCAAATCGACGGACGACTGCATTTATTTACGGGAGTAGCTCCAAGCCGTGATGCCATTTTGGGATTGGCTGACAATTACAGACAGAAACAGATAGATGTCTATGTCAAAGAAGTAAAGCTACCGGCTATGGAGAAAAAAGTTCAGCTTGTACCTACTTCTGCCTTAGAAGTAGGTGCTTCCGTGGATAAAGGTGTCGTTAATGCCTTTATCAAATCAGGAGCGGAAATCATTCAACAGCTGTCAGCTCTCTCCAGTCAAGTGGTTAATACAGAAAGGCAAAAGGTACGACCGCTCACAGCGGAACAGGAAACAAAGCTAAAGAGCTTGCATGTTGCCTTCTTAGACAATAGCAGAGCGACACAGCAGGCGCTGTCAAAAAAGGAGCAAGTCTACATAGCTGGCATGGTGCAGGGAATGAATCAGGCAATGAGCACGATGACTCAGCTAAAAACAGCTAATGCAGAGCCGTATGCTTGGCAGGTTCAAAAAGGGGTTATGCAATATCTAAATTATTATGCGAAATGGATGAAGGAAACAGAGTAGGAAAAAGACTTTGTTTGCATAAGGTTTCTTGCAGACAAGGTCTTTCTTTCGTTATGATCATAAAAATAATAAAAATGAAACTGCTTCAGTAGTTGTCTCCTGATGTCAAGTTTTGCTACACTTAGGTGTGGTTATGACGACTTTCTTCCAAACATCGAAAAAAAACGAGGGTAGAGAGAATGACGGGGAAAGAATTTGTGATTTTATTGATTGTCCTGTTATCAGGTCTCTTGTTTGGTAGTCTATTAGGACAGATATTAGGTCCTTGGATTCCTTTTCTTCGAGAGAGTAAGATGTTAACATGGAATCCTGCGGCAGATTTGGACATTTTGAAGTACGATCTTCATTTTGAGGTAAACTAAATCTAGCCAGTATTGGAGGGCTTGCTCTCGCTTTTTGGATATATAAAAAAATTCGATAGGGGGAGATATGATGAATCCAGAACAGCAAATCGTATTAGCCTCTTCTTCCCCGCGACGTCAAGAGTTGCTCGCTTTCTTGGGACTTCCTTTTCGTATTCAAGTAAGCAATGTTGATGAGACGACTTCTGATGGGATTGCACCAGAAGAAATCGTGAAAATCTTGTCTCTTAGAAAAGCGGATGCAGTTGCCAAAAATTTGTCATTTGGTCTAGTTATTGGCTCTGATACAATTGTTGTACTAGACGGACAGGTATTAGGAAAACCACGTGATGAAGAAGATGCGTTTCGGATGCTCACCTCTCTAGCAGGACGCGAGCATGAAGTATATAGCGGTCTTGCTATTGTTGATGTTGCGACTGGGAAGATAGCAGTTGATTATTCTTCAACACAGGTTAAAATGCGCACGATGACAGCTGAAGAGATACGTGGATACATCGCTAGTAAAGAACCGATGGATAAAGCTGGTTCTTACGCTATACAGGGCCTTGGATCGACGATTGTAGAACGAATCGAGGGCGATTATTTTACGGTAGTAGGCTTGCCACTTAATCGCTTGGCCCAGATGCTTAATCAATTTGGAATTTCCCTGTTAAACAAGTAGGTATTCCTCTTAGATTGCCTCTCCATGATAGAAGCCACTTGGCAGGAATGACGGAAGGGGCAAAATAAGAGATGAACTGTAACAATTTGAAGCTAAAAAACGTCCCTACATATGAGCGTCCGCGCGAGCGTTTGCTAAGGCAAGGGTCTGCTGCTTTATCTGATGTTGAACTCTTAGCGATTTTACTTCGGACAGGCACAGAAAAAGACTCAGTCCAAGGTGTAGCGCAACGCTTATTAGCTGTGTTTGGCGATTTGCAACAACTCGCAACAGCTTCTCATGAGGAGCTGACAGATATAAGCGGGATTGGTCCCGTTAAGGCTGTGGAAATACAGGCCGCTTTGGAGCTGGGGCGCAGATCAGCGCTTAAAGTCCGAGATATTCGTATCAGTATTCGCTTGCCAAGAGATGTAGCGGAGTATATGATGCCGGAAATGGCTGGTCTTGTGCAAGAACATTTTGTATGCCTGTTTTTAAATACAAAAAATCAGGTTATCGGGAAGAAAACAGTTTTTGTGGGAAGCTTGGATTCTTCTATTGTTCATCCGCGCGATATTTACCGCGAAGCGATAAAACGCTCTAGCGCCTCTATAATCTGTTTGCATAATCATCCAAGCGGAGATCCTGCTCCGAGCAAAGAGGATATTAATGTGACTAAAATTCTGCTTCAAGCAGGGGATTTAGTAGGAATCCCTCTTTTGGATCATGTTATTATTGGAGATGGCCGATACGTTAGTTTAAAAGAACAGGGATATATGTAACACGTACCCTTACACAAAACAAATAATACCTGTCTGTCAGCGGAAGCATCCTACAATATGACCGTTTTGACAAAATGGAAGGAGATTTTCAATATGTTTGGTAGTTTCACACGCGATATGGGGATTGACTTGGGAACAGCTAATACCCTCGTATTCGTTAAAGGAAAAGGAATTGTGGTGAGCGAGCCTTCTGTTGTAGCGATCCGCACTGATACAAATACAATTGAGGCTGTAGGTAATGCGGCAAAAAATATGATTGGCCGTACTCCAGGTAATATCGTGGCTGTTCGTCCCATGAAAGACGGAGTTATTGCTGATTTTGAAACCACTGCAACCATGATGCGTTATTTCATTCGCCAAGCGCAGAAAAATCAAGGCTTTTTTAGCCGCCGTCCAAATGTAATGGTTTGTGTACCATCTGGGATTACAGCGGTCGAAAAACGTGCGGTAGAAGATGCAACCAAACAAGCAGGAGCTAAGGAAGCGTATACTATTGAAGAGCCATTTGCAGCTGCGATTGGTGCTGATTTGCCTGTTTGGGAACCAACAGGTAGCATGGTAGTGGACATTGGGGGCGGTACGACGGAAGTAGCGATCATCTCACTAGGTGGAATTGTAACTAGCCGTTCCATTCGTGTAGCTGGTGATGAAATGGATGAAGCTATCATTCAGTACATTAAACGTCGTTACAATCTGATGATTGGTGAACGTACTTCTGAGACGTTAAAAATGGAGATTGGCTCCGCTATCGCCCCGGATGAACAAGAAACGGTAGATATTCGTGGACGTGACCTTGTGACTGGTCTGCCAAAGACGATCTCTGTTACGAGTACGGAGATCGCAGAAGCATTGGCAGAAACGATTATGTCGATTGTGGAAGCTGTGAAAATTACGTTGGAGAAAAGTCCTCCAGAATTGGCAGCAGATATCATGGACCGCGGAATCGTATTAACAGGGGGCGGGGCACTGCTGCGTCATATTGACCGTCTGTTAACGCGTGAAACAGGCATGCCTGTCCATGTCGCAGAGAATGCTCTTGACTGTGTGGCAATCGGAACAGGACGAGCGCTTGAGAATTTGCATCTCTTTAAATCTAAACATGGAATTACATCTTCACGAGCAAGAAGACGATAAGCGGGTGACGTGTCTATGTCATTCTTCGGTAATCGCAAACTCATAATTGTATTGATTGGCTTGGTTGTTCTGTTAGTAGTGATGGGGTATACCGCCAAAGACAGAATGAACTTGACATGGCCTGAAAAGTTTATGAAAGATACAACCAGCGTGGTGCAGGGCTTCTTTTATCGCCCTGCTCAGGCTGTTTCGCAGTTTGTTCATAATGTTCAAGATGCGTATCACGTGTATGAAGAAAATCGCGTATTAAAAGCAAGTTTGGATCAATACGCCCAAATGTCTGCTGAGTTAAGAGCTGTAAAGTATGAAAATGAACAACTTAGAGAGAGCCTTGGCACAAAGCAAAATTACCATGACTACAATGTAATATATTCAGAAGTAGCGGCAAGAAATACGAGTCAGTGGAATGATGTGCTAGTTATTAATAGCGGTAGCAAACAAGGTGTGAAGAAAGATATGGCGGTCATGACTTCTAAAGGCTTGATTGGTAGAGTGAAGGATGTGTCCAATTTTTCTGCAAC